>NZ_JADPJC010000085.1:0-95749 GCF_023073215.1 Bradyrhizobium sp. 35 | reverse complement strand
CCCCGTCAATCTCGACCCCCGCATGGCCAAGCTCGCCGGCGGTGTCCACCGTCTCGACGGCCAGCTCATGGTCGTCCTCGACGTCGATCGCGTCCTCGAACTCAAAACCGAAGTGCAAATGGCTGCGTGAGCCCCAAAAACATCGAAGCCGGAGAACCCAAATGAAGACGTGCTTGGTGGTCGATGATTCCAGCGTCGTGCGCAAGATCGCACGCCGGATCCTGGAAGGCCTGCAATTCGAAGTCACGGAGGCCGAGGACGGCTCCAAGGCGCTCGAGGTCTGTCAGCGCAAGCTGCCCGACGCGGTGCTGCTGGACTGGAACATGCCGGTGATGGACGGCTTCGAGTTCATGGGCCACATGCGCCGCCTGCCGGGCGGCGACCAGCCCAAGGTTGTATTCTGCACCACCGAGAATAACGTGGCTCATATCGCTCAGGCGCTCAGCGGCGGCGCCAACGAGTACATCATGAAGCCCTTCGATAAAGACATCATCGCCGACAAATTCGCAGAAGTCGGCTTGATTCCGGTCGGACAAGCCATGGTCTGAGTGTCTGGCGGAGTGTTCCAGCCAGAGTGTTCCCAGTACAGCTTCCGAGAGGCCTATCCGTGACCCCGACCGAGTATGATTATCTGCGTAAGTTCCTGAGGGATCATTCCGGGCTCGATCTGTCCGCAGACAAGCAATATCTGATTGAAAGCCGGCTGTTGCCGCTGGCGCGCAAGGCCGGGATCTCCGGCATCGGCGAGCTCGTGCAGAAGCTGCAAGGCGCTGGCTCGGGCGCGCTCGTCACCAGCGTGGTCGAGGCGATGACCACCAACGAGACCTTCTTCTTTCGCGACAAGGTCCCGTTCGATCATTTCCGCGACACCATCATGCCGGAGATCATCAAGGCCCGCGCCGGCCGCCGCAGCGTCCGCATCTGGTGCGCCGCCGGCTCCACGGGGCAGGAGCCCTATTCGCTCGCGATGAGCCTAAAGGAGATGGGTGCGGCCCTAACTGGCTGGCGCGTCGAGATCATCGCGACCGACCTGTCGCAGGAGGTGCTCGAGAAGGCCAAGGCCGGCATCTACAGCCAGTTCGAAGTGCAGCGCGGACTGCCGATCCAGATGCTGATGAAATATTTCAAGCAGATCGGCGAGACCTGGCAGATCAATCCCGAGCTGCGGGCGATGATCCAGCACCGGCAGCTCAATCTGCTGCACGATTTCGCTCAGCTCGGCACCTTCGACGTCATCTTCTGCCGCAACGTGCTGATCTATTTCGATCAGGACACCAAGATCAACATCTTCAACCGGCTGGCTCGCCAGATCGAGGGAGACGGCTTCCTGGTGCTGGGCGCGGCCGAAACGGTGGTCGGACTGACCGACACGTTCAGGCCGATTCCGGAGAAGCGCGGTCTCTACAAGCCGAACGACCCGCGCGCGGCGGCCGCCAAGCCGGTTCTTGCCGGCGCAGCGCCGCGCCTAGCGGTCATGGCGGGACGATAGGCATGGCCGAGGATGGCAAAGGCGCGGAACGCGTGACGTTCAGTCGCGGCTATGATGTCTGCATCATGGCCATCGACGGCACTTGGCGCCGCGACTGCAAGCTCAACGCGATCTCCGACACCGACGCCATCCTGACGGTGGAAGGCTCGATTCAGGGCCTGAACCTCAAAGAGTTCTTCCTGCTGCTGTCGTCCACCGGCCTTGCCTACCGCCGCTGCGAATTGGTGCGCGTCAACGGCGTCGAAATGGACATTCAATTCCTGCGGGGCAAGAACCGGAAGAAGCGGGCCGTCGGTGGCCGTGACGAGGCGGCGTGATCTTCACGTGCGTCGCGTCGCCGTTTTCCGCGACGTTGGTTCGCATTTGCTGAAACATCCGACTGAATTTGCCGTCGCGGCTTTACGTCGCCTAAGCGCGAACGGTGTATCCATTGCCGGTCTCAATCTCAGGATACGGCAATGCCCAGAAGCTCTTTCTCCTCTCTCCCGTCAAACCTGCCCGACGCCGCCGAGCGGCGCGCGCTTCAGCTTCTGGTGGTCGATGACGACGGCACACAGCGCAGCCTGATCACGATCGCGGCCAAGCAGGCCGGCCACGAGGTCACCGTGGCGCCGTCCGTGGCCGAAGCGATCGAGAAACTCCGCACCGCGCGCTTCGACTGCGTGACACTCGATCTCGTGCTAGAGGATGGCGACGGCATGGACGTGCTGGGCGAGATGGCCAAGGCGAAATTTGGCGGCGCCGTGATCGTCGTCAGCGGCATGGACGGCAAGCGCCGCAGCGCCGCCCGCAGCTTCGCCCGTTCCGTCGGGATCGAGCTCCAGAGCCTGCCCAAGCCGCTGGATCTGGCCGCGTTGCGCATCAGCCTCGCCAATCTCGGCAAGACCGCGATGGGCCTGCCGGCGATCCACACCTGGGGCGGTGTCGCCACCGACGCGATCGTGGAGCGGCACCGCGCCTGATCCGCGGCCGGCCATGCGATGAAAGAATGCGGTCGCCGCGTCGCAGCGATCGCGATCTACAGCGTACCGCTGGCCTCCGACAGGCATTCCAGGGCGTGGCCAAGGCCCGCCCGGCAGGCGTCGAGCGCGGCGATCGCCCTGGCATACCGGGGTGTGACATCGTCGAGCACGAAGACGTCGGCGGAACTTTCCGGATCGCTCCCGTGTTCTTGAGCCATGGCTGTGGCGGTCCGGCGCATGCTGCTCTCGATCTGCGAGATCAGCACGCGAAGGTCGGCCGCAATCAGCTCACGGCTCTCGACTTCGGGCATTGCCACGAAAGGCGGTAGCGGCCAAAATTAGCATGGATATTCTCCGTCCTCTGCAATTAGGCGCCTCGCCGCTACTTGTGCGTCAAGTTCATGTCCCGTACAAATACGGTGGGCCGAATCCGCGCCGAACGCCATAACGGTTGGGGCGGACGCGAGTCCTTCATGCCAACCGGATGTGTGGCACATGGCCGAACAAAGCTCTCGCGGTGAAATCTTCGTGGTCGACGACGACGCTGCCGTTCGCGACACCTTGTCGATGGTGTTGAAGGCGGCGGGCTATGAGGTGATCTGTTTTGCGGACGGCGCAGCATTGCTCTCCGTCGCGCGAAGCCGCACACCTGCAGCGGTCCTGCTCGACGTGCACATTCCCGGCAAGTCCGGGCTCGATATTCTCAATGAGCTGCACGGCGAGGACTATCCGGCACCGATCTTCATGATCTCCGGACAGGGCGATATCGCGATGGCGGTCGGGGCCATCAAGAGCGGCGCGCTCGACTTCATCGAGAAGCCGTTCCGCGGCAGCGAGATCGTCGGCCGGCTCGACGAGGCGATCGACGCCTATGCCCGCAGGCAGTCGGAGAACGCAGCGCCGAAGTTCGGCTCGCTGCATTTCCCCGGGCGCGAGCCGTTGACGCGCAGGGAGCGCGAGGTGCTTGAGCAGTTCGCCGCCGGCGCTTCCAACAAGGAGGCCGGCCGCACGCTCGGCATCAGCCCGCGCACCATCGAGGACCATCGCGCCAACATCATGAAGAAGCTCGGTGCGCGCAATGCCGCCGATCTGATCCGGATCGTGATGACCGCGGCGCAGCGCGCGTCGTAAATTCCGTGGGCGACATTTCGTAGCCCGGATGAGCGAAGCGACTTCCGGGACCTGGCTCGTGGTGTTCCCGGGTATCGCTTCGCTCACCCGGGCTGCGGGCTCTCACCCGACGCGCCATCAACTGTTCAACGCCTTGCGGATGGCCCGCGCCAGATCCGATTTGCGATAGGGCTTCGCTAGCAGCAGAACGCCCGAATCCAGCCGGCCGTGATGGATGATCGCGTTCTCGGTATAGCCGGACGTGTAGAGCACCCGGAGATCGGGACGCGTTCTCTGCAGTTCGTCGGCGAGCTGCCTTCCGTTCATCTTGCCGGGCATGATGACGTCGGTGAACAGGAGGTCGAACGGTTTTCCGGCGGCGACGATTGCGAGCGCCTCCGCGGCGTTCGCAGCCTGCAAGGTGACGTAGCCGAGCGAATGCAGCTGTGCCAGCACGTAGTCGCGCACCAGCCGGTCGTCCTCGACCACAAGGATCGTCTCGTGTCCGCCCTCGATGGTCGCCGGCGTCACGCCCTCGCCGACCGCCGTCGGCGTCTTGCCGGGCGGCAGGTACATCTTGATCGTGGTGCCGTGGCCTTCCTCGCTGTAGATCTTGATATGGCCCGCCGACTGCTTGATGAAGCCGTAGACCATCGAAAGCCCGAGTCCGGTGCCCTTGCCCGGTCCCTTCGAGGTGAAGAAGGGGTCGAACACCCTGGCCAGCATGTTGGCGGGAATTCCGCTGCCGGTGTCGCTCACGGCGATCAGCACGTAGTGTCCCGGCGGGACGTCGTTGACGCTGGCATAGACCTCGTCGAGATAGGCCGCGCCCGTCTCCACGATCAGCTTGCCGCCGCCCGGCATGGCATCGCGGGCATTGAGCGCGAGGTTGAGGATCGCGGTGGTGAGCTGGCTGGGATCGACGATCGCGACGCAGTTCTCGTCCTCGAACACCGATTCGATATGGATCTGCTCGCCCAGCGTCGGCCGCAATAATTTCGCCGTGTCGATGATCAGCGCGTTGACGTCGATCTCGCGCGGCTGGAGCGGCTGCTTGCGCGCAAACGCCAGCAGGTGCTGCGTCAGCTCGGCGCCACGCCCGGCGGCCTCGTCGATCATCTTCGTGATCGCCGCGAGCTCCGGCTCGTTGGCCACCGCGTCGGCCAGGATCTCGATCGTTCCGGTGATGACGGTGAGAATGTTGTTGAAGTCGTGCGCGACGCCGCCGGTGAGCTGGCCGACCGCCTCCATTTTCTCGGCCTGGCGGATGCGCTCGTCGGCCGCGATCTTGTCGGTCAGGTCGCGGTAGAACGAATTGAAGAGAACGCCTTCGCGTCGCTGGAGCGCCGTGACGCTGAGCTCGGCCCTGAACTCCTTACCGTCGCGTCGCCGCACCAAAAGTTCGCGCCGTGGTTTAGCCAGCGATTGTTGCTCGGATTCGAGAAAGAGCTTCAGTCTGGCCCTGACGCTTTCGCGCTCACTGGGGGCGACGAAAAGCTCAATCGCATTCTTGCCGATCGCCTCCTCACGGGTCCATCCGAAGAGCTTCTCGGCCTGCGAGTTCCAACTCAGGATGGCCCCGGTGTGGTCCGTCTGGGTGAAAGCATCGAGCGAGGTCTCGACGATGTTGCGCGCAAGCTGTTCGCTCTCCCGCAAGGACTCCTGTGCAAGCCTCGCTTCTGTCATGTCGCGCCCGACAAAGAAGTAGCGCTGGGCGTGGTCGGACCAGCTGCCGAGCCAGGACAGCCAGACCTCACGACCGTCCTTGTGGAAGCAGCGGGTGTCCGCGAGCTTCAGCCGCTCGCCGCGCCTGAGCGCGCGCATCTCGTCGCGCGACTGGTCGAGATGGCCGGAATGAATGAAATCGGCGCCGCTGCGGCCGATCATCTCCTCCGGCCGGTAGCCGAGAATGGCCTCGCTGCTCGGACTGATCTGCGCGATGTGGCCGCGCGCGTCCATCACCATGATCAGATCCTGGGAGGTCTCGAAGATCTGTCGCCGTTCCTCGAGCTGCTGCTGCAGCGCCCGCTCGGCCCGTCGCGCCTCGGTCAGGCTGCGCGCGGTGCCGGAGGCGCCCACGATCTCGCCCGATGGGCCCCTGATCGGCGACAGGCTGAGTGAGATTTCGACCGGCGTGCCATCCTTGCGCAGGCGCACCGTCTCGAACCGTTCCATCGGTTCACCTCCGGCGATCCGCCGCAAATAGTCCTTGCCTTGCTCGCGTCGGTCGGGTGGGACGATGATCGAGGTGGATTTCCCGATCGCCTCATTCGCCGAATAGCCGTAGAGGCGCTCGGCGGCGGCATTCCAGCCGGTGATGATGGCGTCGAGCGATTGCATCACGATCGCTTCGTCGGAGGATTCGACGGCGGCGCTGAACAAGCGCTCGCGCGCTTCATGATGGCTTCGCGCGGCCTCGGTGCGGCGATGCTCCTCGATCTCGCGTTCAAGCGCGGTCGTCTTCGCTCTCGTTTCTTCGACCATTTGCGCGAATGCCCGCGCCAGCACGCCTGTCTCTCCGCTCGCATCGACGGGAATCTCGGCGCGCCGTCCGCTGCCGATCGCTTCCACCGCCGCGGTCAGACGCCCGATCGGCCGCGTCAATGAGCGCGCCAGCAGTACCGCAAGCAAAGCTGCGGCAAGGACAGCAAGCAGGCCGACCAGTGAGGAGGCTTTTTGAATGGCCGCCGGAACGCTACTGAACACGGATGGTGGGGCCGTCTCGATGACTGCCAACCACTCCTTGCCGGCCAGCAGTGCCGGTGCGAGCGCCGCTCCACTCGGCCGGCCCGCTTGGTCGCTCGTAAGCTGCGTGGATCCTTGCGGCAGGCCGGCCCGGGCTGCAAAGAAAGGAAAGTCCCGGCGCCAATCGTTGGCGTTGCCAAGCAATGCACCGAATTCCCGCGCACGATCAGGGTGGACAAGATAGTCGCCACGCGAATTCACGACATAGATTTCTCCTCCTGCGCTCGTGGTCGAGCGGACGCGGTCGAGCGCAGGACGCATGTCGATATTGGCGATGACGATGCCGAACGGCTTGCTATCAGGCGTGAACAGCGGAGTCGCGACGCGCAACGTCGGAATGTGAGGGTCCGTGGTTCCTCCCTGCCGCGTGGCGAGATCGACGGGCGAAACATAGATGTCGCCCGGCGCCAATCGAATCGTCTCCTGGAAGTAGGTTCGGTCGCTCTTGCGTTCCAGTTCGCCGTCGGGGACGATCCGTGCTGTTCCGTTCGGGCCGGCGCGATCGACGCGGACCAACTCGCGCTGGTCGTCGTCAAGGCCGATGATTCGAAATTGCCCGTAGCTCGGTTTCGCGTCGATCTCGGCTGCGAGCCGGGCTGCGATGCGCTCGCGCCAGGTTTGCTCGGAAACGCCGTCGACATCGTCGAGGCCTCCACCGATGTGGGCACGGATCAGGCCGTTGATGGCCGCGGCGGAGCGATAACCGAGCAGATCGCCGCGCGCGCCGGCAACGTAGGATTCAAGATGGGTGGCCAGCAGGCTCGACTGGGCTTCAATCCGTTCCAGGACCCGCGGAATGACGGCCTGGGTGATATTGCGATAGCCGAGCCAGCCGACTGCGGCCACGGTGACCGCCACCAGCAGGATCATCGCGATGGCGAGCCGCGTAGCGAGTGTCATGGGGAAATCTGCACCGCTTCCTGAATGGCCGTGCCCGCGCTCGGTTGGAACAGAATGAAGGTTCTTGTCATCGGCGGCCGGTGCTGACATCCGGATTCCTCACCGATGCCGTCCGCGCCGCGTCCAGGCAGCCAGCGACCGCGGCGAGCAGCGCGTCGGCCCGGAACGGCTTCTGCAAGCTCGCCACCGCGCCGAGCTTGGTCGCCATCTTGAGGAAGTCCGGCTCCGCATGGGCGTCCGGCGTGAACGAACGGCCGGAAATGACGACGATCGGAATCGCCGGCTGCAGCGCCCGGATGTGGCGCATGGTCTCCAGGCCGTCCATGCCGGGCATGAAGATGTCGAGAAAGAGAAGGTCGAACTGGCCGGCCTCGAACAGCGCAAGTCCCTTGCGGCCGTCTCCGGCGACGGTGATTTGATGACCGGCCCTCTCCAGGAGCAGCCGAATCGTCATCTGCACGGCCGGATCGTCATCCACGATCAGGATGTTGGCCACGTCTGGTATCCTCCCGGGCCGGATGGGGTGTCCCAGCGACCGCAAATCAAACCATCAACTCTGAAATTGTTGCGCGGATTGCATCTGGCCTGCAAGCACTTCGCCATCGATCCCAAGATTGCTCGCAAAAGGCGAACTCGGTTGCGTCAATTTATGCACGGTGACGTGCACAAGCGCTCGCGACAACCGCGCGCCATATGCCTAGTCGGTCAAATATTCCGGATAGTGGCTTCGGATCGTGTCGAGCTCGCTCAACGTGCCCGACAGGTGCTTGCGCAGATGCTGTTGCGCAGCATCGGCGTCGCCGGCCTCGATCGCGCGCGTGATCAGCTTGTGGTGGCGGACGATGTTCTGGGCCTTGCCGGGTGAGGGCAGATGCATCCGGCGCAGCCGGTCGATATGTCCGCTACGGCTGCGCACCAGCGTCCAGAGTTCCTGCTTGCCGGCCGCGGCATAAAGCTGCGCGTGAAAATCATTGTCGCCAGCGATGAAGCTCTCGAAGTCTCCGGCCTTGGCGAATTGCTGCTGGAGCGCGATCGTGTGGTCGAGGCGTATGACCAGGGCTTCGCCGTGCTGCTGCGCGAGCAGCCGGACGATTTCGAGCTCCAGCGCCTGGCGCAGGAAATGGGCCTGCTCGGCCCGACCGACGTCGACGCGGCTGACGACGGTGGCGTGCTGCGGAAACACGTCGACCAGCCCTTCTTCCTCGAGCCGCATCAAGGCGTCGCGGATCGGCGTCGAGCTGACGCCGAATTGTGCGGCGAGATCCGTGCGCGACAGCGGCGAGCCCGGCGGCAATTCGAGCGCGAGAATGGCATTGCGCAGCCGCTCGAATACTTGCGGTGCGGCCTGCCGGGCCCGGTCGAGCCGCGCGCCGGGGCGGGGGGCTACGCGGGGCGCGGGTTCGGCTGGTTCCATGCGAAGCGCTCCGGCCAGCTTGCCTTTGATACACTAATGCATTAGTGCATTAGCAAGATCGCTCGTCAATGGCGGCCGGAGGAAACGAACAACAATGATCAAGCAATTTCAGTGTGGCCTCACGGCCGTCGCCCTGATCGCCGCAGCGGCGCTGACGGCTTCGCCAGCAAAGGCGCAGCAGAAGTCCGAGATCTCGCTGTCTCGCCAGCCCGGCATTTTCTACATGCCGAGCCACATCATGGAAAAGCAGAAGCTGATCGAGAAGCACGCCGCTCAGCTCGGGGTGGTCGGCGTCACCACCAAATGGGTCACCTTCTCCGGCGGCGGTGCGCAGACCGATGCGCTGCTCGCGGGCGGGGTCGACATCCTCAACACCGGCACCGGCAATCTGCTGCTGCTGTGGGACCGCACCCGCGGCGGCGTCAAGGGCATCGTCGCGACCTCGGCGCAGCCGATGACGCTGATCAGCCGCGACGCCAACATCAAGTCGATCAAGGATTTCGGCCCCAACGACAAGATCGCCGTGCCGACCGTAAAAGTCTCGACCCAGGCCATCGTGCTCCAGATCGCCGCCGCCGAAGCCTTTGGTCCCGACCAATGGTCGAAGCTGGACGTCAACACGGTGCAGCTCGGTCATCCCGACGCCTATGCGGCGCTGTCCAACGCCAAGCACGAGGTGCACACCCATTTTTCGATTCCGCCGTTCACCTTCCTCGAGCTGAAGAACGTGCCGGGCGCGCATGTCGTGCTGTCGTCGCCTGACGTGATGGGCGGCCCGCTCAGCCAGGCGCAGTTCTTCACCACCACGAAGTTCGCTGATGCCAACCCGAAAATCATCCAGGCCGTGCGCGATGCGACCAAGGAAGCTCAGGATCTGATCCGCAGCGACACCAGACAGGCGGTCGAGATCTACAAGGAGATCACCGGCGACAAGACCTCGGTGGAAGAGCTGCTCGATCTCCTCCAGGAGCCCGGCATGATGGAGTGGAATCTCGAACCGCAGGGCACGATGAAATTCGCCGCCCATCTGTTCAAGACCGGCACGCTGAAGACTCAGCCCAAGGCCTGGACTGATTATTATCTGCCCGTCGCCCACGATCTGAAGGGCAACTGATGGCGCTGCTCGACGTCAGCTCCGTGACGCTGCGCTACAAGACCTCCAGCGCCGTCGTCACGGCGACCGAACGGGTCAGCTTCACAGTCGACAGGTCCGACCGCTTCGTGCTGCTCGGGCCGTCCGGCTGCGGCAAGTCGACCCTGCTCAAGGCCGTCGGCGGCTACATGGCGCCGAGCGAAGGCCGCATGACCATCAACGACCGCGAGATTCGCGGTCCCGGCGCCGATCGCATGATGATCTTCCAAGAGTTCGACCAGCTGCTGCCTTGGAAAAGCGTGCTGGCCAACGTGATGTTTCCGCTGCTGACCGCGCGAAAATTGTCGCGCAAGGATGCCGATGCGCGGGCGCGGGCCTATATCGAGAAAGTGGGCCTCACCCGCGTGGTCGACGCTTATCCGCACACGCTCTCCGGCGGCATGAAGCAGCGCGTCGCGATCGCGCGCGGCATGGCAATGGAGCCCGACATCCTACTGATGGACGAGCCGTTCGCCGCGCTCGACGCGCTGACGCGGCGAACCTGCCAGGACGAGCTGCTCCAGCTCTGGAGCGAGACCAAATTCACCGTGCTGTTCGTGACCCACTCGATCGCGGAAGCGATCCGCATCGGCAACCGCATCCTGCTGTTGTCGCCGCATCCCGGCCGCGTCAAGGCCGAGGTGGTCGACGTCGACAAGGTCTCCAATGACGATGGCAGTGCCGGCCGGCTGGAGAAGGAGATTCACGATCTCCTGTTCGCCTCCGAAGCAACGGCGCATTGAGGGAGCCTCTCATGGGCGAAGCGAGAATAATGCTGCGTGACGCGCCGGTCGTCGGCAGCGCAGCCGAGGTCGAGCGCAAGCTGAGCGTGCCCGAGCTGTTGTGGAACGACGGCTTTGTCCGCAAGACCGTCATCATCCTGTTCCTCGCGGCGGTCTGGGAGGCCTACGGCCTCGCCCTCGACAATCCCCTGCTGTTTCCGACGCTGCACGACACGATCCTCACGCTCTACGATCGCGTCAAGGACGGCACGATTCCCATGCGGGCCTGGGCTTCGCTAAAAGTGCTGTTCATGGGCTATTCAGCCGGCATCGCGCTCGCCGCGATCTTCACCGTGCTCGCGATCTCCACCCGCATCGGCACCGATTTCCTTGAGACGGTCACGGCGATGTTCAATCCGCTGCCGGCGATCGCGCTGTTGCCGCTCGCTTTGATCTGGTTCGGTCTCGGCAACGGCAGTCTGGTGTTTGTGCTGATCCATTCGGTGCTGTGGCCGGTCGCGCTCAACACCCATTCGGGCTTCAAGAGCGTGTCCAACACGCTGCGCATGGTCGGCCGCAATTACGGCCTTCGGGGATTGCCGTACGTGGCGAAAATCCTCATCCCCGCCGCGTTCGGCTCGATCCTGACCGGCCTCAAGATCGGCTGGGCCTTTGCCTGGCGCACGCTGATCGCGGCCGAGCTGGTGTTCGGCGTGTCGTCGGGGCAGGGCGGGCTCGGCTGGTTCATCTTCGAAAACCGCAACCTGCTCGACATACCTGCGGTCTTCGCCGGCCTCTTGACGGTGATCATCATCGGGCTTTTTGTCGAAAACCTGATCTTCCGCGCCATCGAGCGGAACACCGTGCAGAAATGGGGCACCCAATCATGACCAAGAAGAAACTAACGCCCGACCAGCTCCGCAGCGCGCGCTGGTTCGCACCCGACGATCTCCGCTCGTTCGGCCATCGCTCCCGCACCATGCAGATGGGCTACGCGCCGGAGGAGTGGAAGGACCGCCCGATCATCGCGATCCTCAACACCTGGTCGGACGCGCAGCCCTGCCACATGCACTTCAAGTCGCGCGTTGACGACGTCAAGCGCGGCATCCTGATGGCCGGCGGCCTGCCGCTGGAGCTGCCGGCACTGTCGCTGTCGGAATCGCTGCTCAAGCCGACCACCATGCTCTATCGCAATCTGCTGGCGATGGACGCCGAGGAGCTGTTGCGCAGCCATCCCGTCGACGGCGTGGTGCTGATGGGCGGCTGCGACAAGACCACGCCGGCGCTGCTGCTGGGTGCGACCTCGATGAACATCCCGGCGATCTATCTGCCGGCAGGTCCGATGCTGCGCGGCAATTGGAAGGGCAAGACGCTCGGCTCGGGCTCGGACGGCTGGAAATACTGGGACGAGCGGCGCGCCGGAAAAATCTCCGACAAGGACTGGCTCGACATCGAGGCCGGCATTGCGCGCAGCTACGGCACCTGCATGACCATGGGCACGGCTTCCACCATGACCGCGATTGCAGAGGCGATCGGCATGACGCTGCCGGGCGCGTCCTCGATTCCCGCCGCTGATGCCAACCATATCCGCATGGCCTCGGAATGCGGGCGCCGTATCGTCGAGATGGTCTGGGAAGATCTGACGCCGAAGACAATCCAGACCCGCAAGGCGTTCGAGAACGCGATTGCAGTGGCGATGGCGATGGGCTGTTCGACCAACGCCATCATCCATCTGATCGCGCAGGCCCGCCGCGCCGGTCTCGACATCGGCCTCGACGATTTCGAGATTGCGAGCCGCAAGGTGCCCGTCATCGCCAATGTGCGGCCGAGCGGCGATGCCTATCTGATGGAGGACTTCTTCTATGCCGGCGGCCTGCCGGCGCTGATGGGGCAGATCAAGCCGCATCTGCATCTCGACTGCATCACCGTCACCGGCCTGACGCTGGGCGAGAATATCGCGCATGCCGAGGTCCACAATGACGATGTGATCCGCTCGATCGACAATCCCATCTACAAGGAAGGCGCCCTCGCGGTGCTCAAGGGCAATCTCGCACCCGACGGCTGCGTCATCAAGCCGTCGGCCTGCGCGCCGCGCTTCCTCAAGCACACCGGGCCGGCGCTGGTGTTCGACGACTACCCTTCGATGAAGAAGGCGGTCGACGATCCCGATCTCGACGTCACCGAAGACCACATCCTCATCCTTCGCAACGCCGGGCCGCAGGGCGGGCCGGGCATGCCGGAATGGGGCATGCTGCCGATCCCGACAAAACTCGTGAAGCAGGGCGTGCGCGACATGGTGCGAATCTCGGATGCGCGCATGAGCGGCACCAGCTACGGCGCCTGCATTCTGCACGTCGCCCCCGAATCCTATGTCGGCGGACCGCTCGCGCTGGTGCGGAACGGCGACCGCATCACGCTCGACGTCGCCACCCGCACCATCAATCTCGACGTGTCGGAAGCCGAGCTCGACAAGCGTCGCGCCGCCTGGAAGCAGCCCGAGCGCCGCTTCGAGCGCGGCTATGGCTGGATGTTCACCAAGCACATCAAGCAGGCCAATGACGGCTGCGACTTCGACTTCCTCGAGACCGATTTCGGCGCGCCGATCGGCGAGCCCTCGATTTACTAGAGAGCGTGACATGACCAAACTTGCCGAGGCCACCCGCAACAAGCTCAAATCCGTCTCCACCGCCACCGTCGCAACCGCGTTGTTCAAGCGGGGCCTGCGCATCCAGATGATCCAGGATGTGCACCCGCTCAGTGCCGACCAGCCGACCATGGTCGGTGAAGCCTTCACGCTGCGTTATATGCCGGCGCGCGAGGATCTCAACACCATCGAGGTTTTCAAGGACCGCTCCCATCCGCAGCGCAAGGCAGTCGAGGATTGCCCGGCGGGCCACGTGCTGGTGATGGACAGCCGCAAGGACGCGCGCGCCGCGTCCGCCGGTGCAATCCTGGTCACGCGCTTGATGAAGCGCGGCGTCGCCGGGGTCGTCACCGATGGCGGTTTTCGCGACTCGGCCGAGATCGCCAAGCTCGGTATCCCCGCCTACCACCACCGCCCAAGCGCGCCGACCAATCTGACGCTGCATCACGCCATCGAGATCAACGTGCCGATCGGCTGCGGGGATGCGCCGGTGTTTCCCGGCGACGTCATTCTCGGCGACAGGGACGGCGTGATCGTGATCCCTGCGCATCTCGCTGAGGAGATCGCCAACGAGACCTTCGAGATGACCGCGTTCGAGGACTTCGTCACCGAGGAAGTCAACAAGGGCCGCGGCATTTTCGGTCTCTATCCGGCAACGGACCCACAGACGCTGACCGACTTCGCCGCATGGCGGAAGGCGAACGGAAGGTAAAGGCCGCGCGCCGACACCAAGCATATCAAGAAACAGGCCGGCCGCAGCAAGCGCCGGCCTTAAATCACCCAGGGAGGACTCCATGAATTTCACGCGACGCAACCTCTTGGCCGGCGCCGGCGCTGCGGCCACCTCCGCGCTCCTCGCCCACGCCGCCGGTGCCCAGTCGTTTCCGTTCGCGCCGAACCAGCGCTACCCCGATCCCGCCGTTCAAATCCTCGATCCCAGTTTTGGAAAGTACCGGCTCTATTCCTCGACGCTCGAGCAGGTCGCAACCGGCATGCGCTGGGCGGAAGGCCCCGCCTATTTTCCCGAAGGCGGCTATCTGCTGTTCTCGGACATTCCCAACAACCGGATCATGAAGTTCGACGAGAAGACCGGGCAGACCAGCGTGTTCCGCGCCAACGCGAACTACGCCAACGGCAACGCGCGCGACCGCCAGGGTCGCCTCGTCAGCTGCGAGCACTCGGTGACCCGCCGCATCACCCGCACCGAGAAGGACGGCAAGATCACCGTGCTGGCCGAGAAGTTCGAGGGCAAGCGGCTGAACGCGCCGAACGACATCGTGGTGAAGTCCGACGACAGCATCTGGTTCACCGACCCGCTGTTCGGCATCAACGGCGAGTGGGAGGGCAAGAAGGAAAAGGCCGAGCAAGCCACCACCAACGTCTACCGCATCGCTAAGGACGGCAAGCTCAGCGCTATGCTGACCGACCTCGTCAATCCGAACGGCCTCGCCTTTTCGCCTGACGAGAAGAAGCTCTACGTGGTCGAGTGGAAAGGTACGCCCAACCGCAGCATCTGGAGCTATAGTGTCGGTGACGACGGTTCGCTCAGCGGCAAGACCAAGCTGATCGACGCGGCTGACCAGGCCTCGCTCGACGGTTTTCGCGTCGACCGCGACGGCAATCTCTGGTGCGGCTGGGGCTCCAACGGTGCGCTGCAATCCGAGCCGACCGACATCGCCGGCCGCAAGGTTTATCAGCTCAAGGCCAAGTCGGAGGATCTCGACGGCGTGATGGTGTTCAACGCAGAGGGCAAGCCGCTCGCCTTCATCAAGCTGCCCGAACGCTGCGCCAATCTCTGCTTCGGCGGGCCGAAGAACAATCGCCTGTATATGGCAAGCAGCCACTCGGTGTATGCGCTGTATGTGGAGGCGCATGGGGCCGTGTGAGGCTTCGCCTCTCTCGAGGCCGTAGCCCGGATGGAGCGCAGCGCAATCCGGGGCTGTGATGTCGTCTGCACTAATCCCGGATTTCGCTGCGCTCCATCCGGGCTACGAAGTCACGCCTCCGCCATCCCCGCCGCCCACAGCGCGAACGCATAGACGATCGCGACTTCATCGAGCCGGTTGAAGCGTCCCGATGCGCCGCCGTGGCCGGCGCCCATGTTGGTGCGGAGCAGGACCGGGCCGCCGCCGCTCATGGTCGCGCGCAGGCGCGCGATCCATTTGGCGGGCTCCCAATAGGTGACGCGCGGATCGGTCAACCCGCCCATCGCCAGGATCGCGGGATAGTCTTTCGCCGCGACATTGTCGTAGGGCGAATAGGACAGGATGGTGCGGAAATCCTTCTCGCTCTCGATCGGGTTGCCCCATTCCGGCCATTCCGGCGGCGTCAGCGGCAGCGTGTCGTCGAGCATCGTGTTGAGCACGTCGACGAACGGCACTTCGGCGACGACGCCGGCGAACAATTCGCCGGCGCGGTTCGCCACCGCGCCCATCAGCATGCCGCCGGCCGAACCGCCGTGGCCGACAATGCGCTTTGCACTGGTGTACTTCGCATCGATCAGCGCGCGTGCGCTGGCGGCAAAATCGTCGAACGAATTGGTCTTCTTCTCGCGCTTGCCGTCGAGGTACCAGCCCCAGCCCTTGTCGGCGCCGCCGCGGATATGGGCGATGGCATAGACGAAGCCACGGTCGACCAGCGACAGGCGGTTGGCGCTGAACGAAGCCGGCATCGCCATGCCGTAGGAGCCGTAGCCGTAGAGCAGCAGCGGCGCCGCGCCGTCGAGCGTGAGTCCGCGGCGATGGAGGATCGAGACCGGCACCTCGGCGCCGTCATGCGCTTTCGCCATGATGCGGGTGGTGACGTAGTCGCTCGCATTGTGGCCGGACGGGATCTCCTGCCGCTTGCGAAGGGTGCGCGTGCGCTTGACCATGTCGTAATCGTAGACTTCCGACGGCGTCGTCATCGACGAATAGGCGAAGCGCAAATTGGTCGTCTCGAATTCGTAGGAGCCCATCGTATCCAGCGAATAGGCCGCTTCGTCGAACGCGATCGCGTGCTCCTCGTTCGAGGCGAGGTCGCGGATCACGATGGACGGCAGCGCGTTGGCGCGCTCCAGCCGCACCATGTGGCCGGCATAGAGATCGAGGTCGATGATGTAGATGCCCGGGCGATACGGGATCAGATCGCGCCAGTTCTTGCGCTCGGGTGAGGCGAGCGGCGCGGTGACGATCTTGAAGTCGATGGCATGGTCGGCGTTGGTTAGGATGAAGAGTTCGTCGCCACGGTCGGCCAGCGAATATTGCACGCCTTCCTTGCGTGCCGCGACCAGGCGCGGCGGTGCGTCGGGGTGGGCGAGGTCGATCAGCCGCTGCTCGGAGGTCTCGTGGTCGCCGCCCGCGATCACGCAGAAGCGGCCACTGGTGCTCTCTTGCAGATGGGTGAACCAGCCGGAATCCTGCTCCTCGTAGACCAGCGTGTCGTCGGCTTGCCCAGTGCCGAGCTTATGCCGCCACACCTGCATCGGGCGGTGGTTGTCGTCGAGCTTCACGTAGAAGAACGACGTCGCATCCTTGCTCCAGACCACGCCGCCGTCGGTCTCCTCGACGACGTCGTCGAGGTCCTTGCCGGTCGCCCAGTCGCGCACGCGGATGGAGAAATACTCCGAGCCCTTGGTGTCGGCGCTCCAGGCCTGCAACCTGTGGTCGTTCGAGTGCCGGCTGCCGCCGAACTTGAAGTATTCATGGTCCTTGGCGAGCGCATCGCCGTCGAGCACGATGTGGCCCTCGCCGCCGTCGCGCGGCATACGGCCGAACAGCTCGTGCTGACCGCCCTCGCGGAATTTGCGGAAATAGGCGAAAGGACCATCCGGCGACGGCACGCTGGAATCGTCCTCCTTGATCCGCCCCCGCATCTCGCGCACCAGCGTTTTCTGGAGCGCCGCGGTATGGCCGAGCAGGCTCTCGGTGTAGCCATTTTCTGCGTCGAGATATTTGCGGATGTCGGGATCGAGCACCGCGGGGTCGCGCAGCACCTCCTGCCATTTCTCGTCCTTCAACCAGGCATATTCATCCGTCACGGTGATCCCGTGTCGCGTGAAGGAATGCGGCCGGCGCGGCGCGAGGGGAGGCAGGGAAGGTGTTTTGGCTTGTGTCACTCGATCCTCATTCAGATGCGTGTTTCACCTTATATCGTCCCGCTTCCGTGAATTGCCAGCGTCGCTGCGGGCGTCGTCGCCGGGTTGTTGACGGGCCGCTTGTATGCTTTAGGGGCCGGGTCTTTAGTCCTGCCGCCGGTCCAGCCTGATGTTGTTCAATTCCTACCCGTTCATCCTGCTGTTCCTGCCGGCCGCGCTGGCTGGCTATTTCTGGCTCGGGCGGCGCAGCAATCTGGCCCCGGTGATCTGGCTGGCGGCGGCCTCGCTCACCTTCTATGCCATTGGCAACTGGCAGTTCGTGGCCCTGTTGCTGCTATCGATCGCCTTCAACTACGGCATAGGCCACCTCCTCATCGTGGCCAAGCTTACTTCGTCGCAACGAAAGGTGGCACTGGCCCTCGGCGTCGCCGGCGATCTTCTCGTACTTGGCATCTTCAAATATGCCGGCTTCGTCACCGAGAACGTCAACGCGCTGGCCGGCACGCACTTTGCGGTCCACATCCTGCTGCCGGTCGGCATCTCCTTCTACACGTTCACCCAGATCGCGTTCCTGGTTGACGCCTGGCGCGGGCAGGTCGCGGCCTACGCGCTGCCACACTATGCGCTGTTCGTGACCTACTTTCCGCATCTGATCGCGGGGCCAATCCTTCACCACAAGGACATGATCCCGCAATTCGAGCGGGAGGAAACCAAGCATCCGCATGCGCATCTGATCCTGTGCGGCCTCATCATCTTCGCAATCGGCCTGTTCAAGAAGACCTGCCTTGCCGACGGCATCCAGCCGCTGGTCGCGCTCGCCTTCGATGCGCGCGCGCCGAGTTTTGATCAGGCCTGGCTCGGTGCACTCGCCTACACGTTCCAGCTCTATTTCGACTTTTCCGGCTATTCCGACATGGCGATCGGGATATCGCTGATGTTCGGCATCTTCCTGCCGGTCAATTTCAACTCGCCCTACAAGGCCACCAGCATCGTCGAGTTCTGGCGCCGCTGGCACATGACGCTGTCGCACTTCCTGCGCGACTATCTCTACATCCCGCTCGGGGGCAACAGGCGCGGGCGCGTGCTGCGCTACATCAACTTGCTGCTCACGATGCTGCTCGGCGGGCTCTGGCATGGCGCGGCCTGGACTTTTGTCATTTGGGGCGCCCTGCATGGCGCCTATCTCTGTATCAATCACGCTTTCAACGCGCTGGTGCCGAATGTTCCGAAGTGGCTCGCGCACCCGACGCGTGTCGCCGGAGCCGTGCTGACATTCCTCGCCGTCGTTGTCGCCTGGGTCTTCTTCCGTGCCGAACGGGTCGATTGGGCAATGCGGATTGTGAATGCGATGGCCGATCCCTCCAACATCGTGTTCGGCCGCGAGGAGATTGCGGCGTCGGTGATGGTCACGATCGATGCCGCGCTGGTGTGGCTGGCGCCGAACACGCAAGGACTCATGGGGTACGACCACGCCAATCGCAGGGTCGGCGACGGCCTGATGTCCGGACGGATGCGGCCGCTGGTCCTCTATGGTGCGTCGCTGGTGCTTGCGTTCGGGATTTTGGGTATCCAGAGCCACAGCGAATTCATCTATTTCCGGTTCTGATGCGCGGCGCGTTCACAAATCCAGGGCGTCTTCTCCTCGCGAGCATCGCGTGCGTGCTGGGCGCGGCTGCGCTCACCTATGTCATCGATCCCCTGCAACTGTTTCGGCCTTCGCGTCTCGTCGCGCCGTTCTATTCCGATGACACGCGCGTGCAGAATGCCGGGCTGATCCGCAGCCAGTCGTTCGATACCGCGTTCATGGGCACCTCGCTCGCGATCCATTTCCGCCAGAGCGACATCGACCATGCCCTCGGCGTGCACTCGCTCAAGCTGGCGATGACCGGCTCCAATTCGTGTCAGCAGGGCTTTGTGCTCGAGCAGGCCATCGACCGCGGCGCGAAGCGCGTGATCTGGGCGATGGACGACTTTATCTTTGTCGATGCTGCCGACATCGAGACCGATCCTTATCTCGCTGCCGATCTCTATCGCGGGACGGCAAAGGGGATCGCGTCCTATCTGTTCAGTGCGGCGATGGCGAAGGAATCCCTGTTCGCATTGCTGCGGTCGGTTCCGCCGCTGCGGGAGCCGCTGACCCGGGCGGCGCCTTTTCTGCCCGTCAAGTTTGCGCTTGAAGACGTCGACGACATTTATGCGTTGCCGCGCGATATCGACGTCGCGCGCGCCTATAATGCGAAAAGGACGCTCGCGGCTTTCGCCTATATCACCGATCCCGTGCGCAGCCGTTTTCTCGGCGAAGGCTATCGTTACGACGCGATGGTCCGGCATTTCGAGCGTGACGCCGTCGGCCTGATCGCGCGCCATCCGGACGTGACCTTCGACATCTACTTCCCGCCCTATTCGATCCTGCAATTCGTCGCGATGCGCGACGCTTCGCCTGCGACGCTGAAAATCGTCACGGACCTCACGGCCGTCATTGCGCAGCGCCTGACGCAGCTTCCCAATGTGCATCTGTACGATTTCCGGGCGATCAAGGACGTGACGCACGACCTCGACAATTACGGCGACGTCATCCACCATTCGCCGGTGATCGATGCGAAGGTGCTGTCGTGGCTGGCGCGTGGGGAGTATCGGGTCGATCCGACGGCGCCACTTGCCTCGCTGGACGCGTTGAAGGCGCAGGTCGCGGCGTATCGGTTCCCGCGCTGACTTCCCCTCTCCCCTTGTGGGAGAGGGTGGCTCGCCGCGTTAGCGGCGAGACGGGTGAGGGGTATCTATCCGCGAGTCCGGCAGTTGCGATTGCGGAGACAACCCCTCATCCGGCGCTTCGCGCCACCTTCTCCCACAAGGGGAGAAGGAAAAAAGAGGCTTACACCGCCACCTCTTCGCCGAGATAGGCAACCGCCGCTTCGAGCCCGCCTTTGCCGTGCGGGATCTTCAGCGCGTTCAGCCCGATCTCGATCACGCCCAACGTGCCGAGCAGCATCGGGGCGTTGACGTGGCCCATATGGGCGATGCGGAAGGCTTGTCCCGAGAGATCGCCGATGCCGGTGCCGAGCACGACGCCGCACTTCTCCTTGCAATAGCGTTGCAGGATTGCCGGATCGTGGCCGTTGCTCATGGTCACCGTGGTCACGGTGTTGGAGCGTTCGCTGGCTTCGGCGACGTTGAAGCCGAGCACCTGGCCTTCCGACCACGCGCCGACCGCGCGGCGTGCGGCCTCGCCGAGCAGGCTGTGACGTCGGAAGGCGTTCTCCAGTCCTTCCTCGTGCAGCAGGTCAATGGCCTGGCGCAGCGCGAACAGCAGATGCACCGGCGCGGTGCCGGCATATTTGCGATAGTGCTCGCTGCCCTCGCGCTCGCTCCAGCTCCAATAGGGCGTGCTCATGTTGGCGGTCTTCTGCACCTCGCGCGCGCGCGCGTTGGCCGCGACGAAGCCGAGGCCGGGCGGCGTCATCAGGCCCTTTTGCGAGCCCGACATCGCGACGTCGATGCCCCATTTGTCCATCTCGAACGGCATGCAGCCGAGCGAGGCCACAGTGTCGACCATGTACAGCGCCGGATGGCCGCTGGCCTTGATCGCCTTGCCGATCGCCTCGATGTCGTTCTGCACGCCTGAGGCGGTGTCGACCTGGACGACGACGACGGCCTTGATGGTGTGCTCCTTGTCGCGGCGCAGGCGCTCCTCGACCTCGTGCGGCCGCACTGCGCGGCGCCAGTCGCCCTTGAGCACCTCGACCTCGGCACCCATCAGCGCCGCGGCATGGCCCCAGCCGATCGCGAACCGTCCGCTTTCGAGCACCAGCACCTTGTCGCCGCGCGACAGCACGTTGCTCAATGCTGCTTCCCAGGCGCCGTGACCGTTGGCGATGTAGATGTAGGACTTGCCCTTGGTGGCAAACAGTTTCGAGATGTCACTGAGCAGGCTCTCGGTCAGATCGGTCATCTGTTTGGAGTAGATGTCGATCGCCGGACGATGCATCGCCCGCAGCACCTCGTCGGGCATATTGGTGGGCCCGGGGATGGCCAGAAATTCCCGGCCCGCGCGAACGGTCATTGCTGTTGGTCCTTGTTGCCTGAGAATAGGATGGTGGGTCGCTGATTCACACTTTTACGCGGCGCCGCGGTGCAAGAAAAGGCCGGAAAACGCAGGTCTGACGTGGGTTATCTCTTAGTCTCGCGGCAGCCCGCATCCTCGGCTTCCTCCACCGAGCAGAACCAGCGCGTGCCCTTGCTGATCTTCATCTTGATCTGCGCATACCAGCGGCTGGTCGGCCGGTGATAGATGCACTCGCCGGCGCTGTTGACGTTGCCCTTGATGGTGCAGTCCGGCGAGGGCGCGACCGGGCCCGAAGCCGAAGCGAGCAGGATCGCATGTGCGCCATCGGGCGGCTTGGTGGCGCCGAGGATGGTGGTCTTCTTGTTGCGCTCGCGCCAGTCCCAGGGCGCGATGAAGGCGCCTTGCCACATGCCGGCTTTTGCCTCCCGCGCGGCGGCATCATCGGCTTCGTAGTCGCGCGAGACGCGGGTGTAGGCCAGCGCCCAGCCTGCGCGCACCAGCCATTTCTGGATATCCTCGCCGCCGACGTCGCAGCGCGCCACGGTGCGGCCGCGCCGGTCGATCGACCGCGCATGGCAGACCCAGGTCTTGCCGTCGGCGTATTTGGCGAGCTCGTCGCGGGCCGCGATGCCGCAGGTCCAGCGCTCGCCCTTGTTGTTGAGGCAGAGCTGGTCGACCGCGGGGGCGTCGATGCCGCCGAGCCTGATCCGCGTGTTGCCGATCACCACCGCGTCGCCGGCGCGGACCTTCGCTGTGCCGGTGATGTCGGCGGCCCGCGCCGGCGATGGCAAGCCGGACAAGGAGAAGCCAAGCAATGACAGCGCAATCAGGGGTTTTCGCAACATGCCGGCCCGCGTGTGATGAAAACTGCGATAGACCTCGCAATTGTGGTCGGCTTTTGTCCGCTCGGCCAGCATATGCCTGGCAATTGGGCTTTCAACTTCCTGTCATCGGGCGAAGTTTAGTAGGGGTGGGTTAGCCGAAGGCGTAACCCACCTCTTTCGTCTCCACGGCGGCAGAAGTGGTGGGTTACGCTTCGCTAACCCACCCTGCGCGACCTCATCCCCGCGCCATCGCCCGCTCGGCCACCGCCAGCGCCATCAGCACGAACGCCGACGTGACCTCCGGACCGCCCACCAGGATCCGCGTCGGCGTCTTCATCTTGTTCCACTCATAGGCGCGGAACGGGCCGCGGCGGCCGCCTTCGCCGACGCTCGCGACGATCACGTTCAGCGCCGGCGCAAAGGCGCGCGGGTCGGCGCCGAGATGGCCGAGCGCGATCAGGGCGAGCGCTGCGTCGAACACGTTCATTTCGGCGGCCATCAACTCGCCCTTGACGTAGGAGAGCACGCGGTGGCGGATGAAATCGAAATCGCCGTCGGGATCGATGATCGCCTGCGCCGCCAGCGGCAGCGCCAGGAAGGCAGCATAGCAGCGACCGAAATAGGCGCTGTAAAGCTCAGGCAAATAGTAGATATGCGAGCGCGGATTGGCGAAGGCGCCGCTCGCCGCCAGCCGCTTCTGGAAGCCGAGGATGCGATGCACGGTGGCGAGCCGCGCCGGCGTCTCCAATACTTTCCAGCGCGCGAGGTTGCGAAAGCTGACCTCGAGAATGTCGAGATTGAGCGTCGGATCGAGATCATTGCCATAGGGCCGCTCGCCCTTGAGATTGTCGATCCAGGTCGCAACCCCGCCCTCGTAATCGATATTGTCGTTGATCGGCACGGTCACGCGCGGCTCGTTGACGCCGGCGCGCACCTGATAGCCGGCATAGAAATCCAGCAGCGGCTGGTCGAGGATCGGATCGGTGCAGCCGGCCTGCGTCGCCGCGGAGATCGAGCACGCCGTGGTGTCGCAATCCGGCACGTAGACGCCGAAGCCGAGGTCCTGCTTGATCTGGGCGAAGTAGCGTGAGAAGCGCGGATGCGGTGCCGGCGCGAGCGCGGTGATGACGTTGAACCGCGCCCCGTCGATGCCCTCGACCTCTTCGCGGCTGATGTTGACGCAGAAATCGACCATATCGGCAACCGCGCGCTCCGCCGCCATCTTGTCGGAGAGCGAGGCGAGACCGGTCTCAACGTAGCTCAACAGCGCCTCGATGAAGAACGCGTCGTAATAGGCCGAGCGGTGGCGGATCTGCACCGGCTCCCACATCGGTTCGGCAACCCCTCGCCAGGGCGGATTGACGACTGCGCGCGCCGGAGATCGCGCGATGAAGACACGGGCGAGGTTGAACAGCAGCGAGGAGTTCTTGTAGCCGCGCGCGTTGAGACCCGTGAGCGCCATGGTCAGCTCTCGGCCGCGGAAATCGGGATCGCCGATCAGGTTGAACGCGGCGTAGGTCGGCAGAAAGCCATTTTTGCGGTACGAGCCCAGCAGATGCTGCGCGCAGTCGCGGATC
This sequence comes from Bradyrhizobium sp. 35, assembly GCF_023073215.1. Lineage (NCBI taxonomy): Bacteria > Pseudomonadati > Pseudomonadota > Alphaproteobacteria > Hyphomicrobiales > Nitrobacteraceae > Bradyrhizobium > Bradyrhizobium sp. 35. Next base: position 72,092 of record NZ_JADPJC010000085.1, on the reverse strand, counting down.
ACGCCGTCGATCTGCGATTGTTGCGGCATGGCGCCGGTGAACATGGCCGGCGGCGGCTTGGGATGATCCAGCGCGATGCTGTCGACGAGATCGGCGACGGGCTGGCCGACCGCCGCCCAATTGGGCTCGGCCTCGTCGCGGGCGCGCACTAGGGCCTGGCGCAGCCGGGCCAGTTTGCCTTCGTCGCGCAGCTCGGGCAGCCCGGCCCGGCGGAGCAGCACCCGCAATGCGGGATTGCCGAGCGCGGTCTTGTAGAACTTAGGCAGATGCGGATCGCCGCTGGCCGCAACAGACAGTACGGGATCGCAGACGTCGTAAAGCGAGGGGCCGTCCTTCCGCGCCGTCAGCGCCCGGCAGGCGGCGCCGGCAAAATATTGAAAGCTCATGAAATAACCTGGTCGCGGGAATTGGCCGGGGGGCCGGCCGGCGCGCTCCCAGCCGCGCGCCACCCCCTGCAAGTCGTTGAAAAGCTACCCGGATTCGCAGGAAATACAAATGTGATGAGGGTCACAGAAAAAGCCGGCACGAAGCCTGCATAATCAGGCTCCGGAAGGCTACGGGGACGCAAAAAAATCACACATTGGGCAGTAAAAATTAGCTCATGTTTCCAGAGACTTAGCTCAAATTTTCGGCGATCTATTGCGGGGGAGGCGATATCCGGTTAAGGCTTTGTTTGGTGCGGCGCCGCAAATTGCGCGCAATTCGGGGGCACACCCCCGGCCAATCCCTCAAACCCAAAGACGCTATCGCGCTACTCAAACAGTGTGCGCGTGTTTGGCTGGTCTTTGGCACTGACAGGAATGACGCGAGATGAATGTAACGCAGCTCGACATTTCCCGACGCACGATCGCGGTGGCCGCAGCCCTCATCGGCACGGTCTCGCTCGTGATCGGCGCCCATGCTGCCCTCAACATGCGGGCGCTCGATGCCGCCAAGGCCGTCTCGACCGACCAGGTCACCGGCTCGATCGGCCAAGCCTCGCGTCTCGCCCTCGTCATCGGCAATGGACATTACCCCGACGCCAGCGCGCCGCTGACGCAGTCGATCAACGACGCCCGCGCGCTGTCCTCGTCGCTGCGCAAGAACGGTTTTGACGTCGACATGGTGGAAGACGCGACCAAGGACGACATGGTCCGCGCCGTCAATCGCCTGAAGTCCCGGATCAAGCCCGACACCGTCGTCATGCTGTTCTTCGGCGGCTACGGCGTGCAGGCCGGCCGCGAGAGCTACATGCTGCCGGTCGATGCCGTGATCTGGAAGGAAAGCGACGTCCGCCGTCACGGCGTCTCCATCGAGGGCGTGCTCGACATGATGAAGGAGCAGGGCGCCAAGGCCAAGCTCGTCGTGGTCGACGCCTCCCGCCGCAATCCCTATGAGCGCCGCTTCCGCTCCTACAGCCACGGCCTCGCGCCGATCAGCGCGACGGACAATGCGCTGATCCTCTCCTCGGCTTCGCCGGGCAAGGTCGTCGACGACGGCAAGGGCGAGCACAGCGTGCTGGTCAGCGAGTTCCTCAACAACCTCAATACGCAGGGCAGCGCCGAGAGCGTCTTCAACAAGACCCGCCTTGCCATCTCCCGCGCCAGCGAAGGCGACCAGGTCCCGACCGTCTCCTCCTCGCTGCTCGAGGACGTCCATTTCGGCGAAGCCGGCGGCTAGTTTTTCTTAGGTTCTGCGAAGTCTCGTGCCCCGGACGCGGCGCATCATGCAATGATGCGACGCAGAGCCGGGGCCTAGTTTTTAAGCTTATCGCTTGGACGAGAGATGGGTCCGGCTCTGCGCGGCAGCGTCACACGCTGCAGCGCGTCCGGGACACGAGCAATCCTACTTCGCCGCTTCCGTGGCCATCACCGTGCGCACCGGATCTCCTTCGCGCAGCAGCGCGCCGGCGCGGGCGACGACGATATCGCCCTCGTTGAGGCCGTCGCGAATCTCGATATTGCCGCCCGACATCAGTCCGACCTCGACGCGCTTGGTCTCGACGCGGTTGCGGCGGATCACCTGCACGACGGTGCCGGCGGAGGAATACTGCACCGAGGTCAGCGGCACCGCGACGTTGCAGCTCTGGCCCGACTTGATCAGTGCGCGCCCGCTCGCATTCAGCAACAGCCGCTTCTGCGAGGAGATGCCGATATAGACCATGCCCTGCTGGATGTTCGGCTCGACCGTCGGGCCGATGCGGCGCACCTTGCCGTCGATATCGCCGGCGCCGGCGATGCGCACGGTCGCCACCTGGTTGACCGCGAGCTTGCGCATATCGCTGGTCGCGACGAGGGCGACGAGATCGTACTCGCTGCGCGCCACGATCGTGAACAGCGCCTCGCCCTTGGCGGAGGCGAGGTTGCCGATCTGCGCGGTCGACGTCGCGATCACGCCTGCCACGGGGGCGGTGACCTGAAGCGTGCCGCCCTCGGGCAGTGCCAGCCGCGCCAGCACCTGGCCTGCGGTGGTGGTGTCGCCGGCTTCCGCCAGCACCTCTGTCACCTTCAGGCCGGGCCGCTCCGGCCGCACCGAGCTTGCCTCGCGCGCGATGATGGTGCCGGTGCCCTCGACGATGTCGGAGAAACAGGATTTTGCGACCTTCAGCACCGTGACCGCCGGCCCCTTGGGCGCGTCGTCATCGGCGGCGGCAGCGGGCTGGGCCGACAGCAACAGCAGTCCGGCGAGCGCAACGAGATGTCTGGAAACAGAACGCGCAGGCAATGATCGCATGGGTCATTCCGGTTGGGGCCTTGACGGCCTCATCGTTAGCAGAAGCGATCGCTGCGAGCCAAGGGCACGTCAGGGCCGGCCGGATCAGAATGCCGCAGCAGCACGGGCGGCGCGATGCCGCCCGTTGAATTAGTCGCCGCACAAGCAAAGAGGTTCGTCGGCCGCCCAACAAACGCGTCATGCCCGGGCTTGTCCGGGCATCCACGTTCTTTGTGCCGCGTAGCTAGGCGTGGATGGCCGGGACAAGCCCGGCCATGACGACGAGGAGGTACCAGCGCCCGCTCACGGCAGGCTCAAAAACTCCACCCAGTTCGGCTTCTTGCCGGTGGCGTAGGATTTCAACTTGGTCAGCACCCCGCTGCTCTGGTCGATGGCATAGACCGTCATGCTGTCGGAGAGCTCGCCCACGGCGGCAAGGTAGCGCCCGCCGGGATCGATATGGAAGCCGCGTGGCTGCTTCTCGGTCGGCACGCTGCCGATGGTGGTCAGCTTGCCGGTGGTTGCATCGACCTTGTAGGCGGTGAGCGTGCTGGTGGTGCGCTCGGAGGCGTAGAGGAAACGGCCGTCGGGGGTGATTTGGATGTCGGCTGCCCAGGGCTTTCCGGTAAATCCTTCGGGCAGCGCGCTGGTGCGCTGGATCTCGTCCCATGCGCCGCCCTTGGCCTCATAGGCGAACGCCGCGACGTCGCCGTTTAGCTCGTGCAGGAGATAGACGAACTTGCCGTTGGGGTGGAACACGAAATGCCGGGGTCCCGATTTCTCCGGCACCTTGTGGGCCGGCGGATCGCTCGGCGTGAGCGTGCCGGTCGTGGCATCGAACGTGAAGGCCAGGATCTGGTCGGAGCCGAGATTGGTCGCGAACGCGAAGCGGTTGTCGGGCGAGGGCAGGAAGGCGTGCGCGTTCAGCCCGGTCGGGATCACCTGCTTCGGTTCGCCTGCGACGCCGTTGGCGAGCAGCGGATTCAGCGCGACCTTGTTGCCGCCATAGGAGGCGCTGAACAGGAATTTGCCGCCGCGGTCGATGGCGATGTAGGCCATGCTGTCGGCGAGCGGGCCGTTGCCGATATGGCTGAGCTGGCCGGTCTTCGGATCGATCGCAAAGCTCACCGCGAGAAACGGCTGCGAGCGGACACCGGCGATCAGCACGCGATGGTCGGGCGTGATCGCGAGCGGCGTCGAGGAGCCGGGCTTTTCGACGCCGGTGAAGCCGGCCGTCTGCACGGGCGTCATCTCGCCGCTCTCGGCCATCTTGAACACGCTGATGTCGTTACTGTCGGCATTGCCGACATAGGCGAACGTCTCGGCCATGCCGGCGCGGACTCCAGAAATGAGAGTGAGGAAAGCAAGCGTGGTGGCGATCGCGGCGCGGGGTACGCCGGATCTGATGCGTCGGGTCGATCTCAACATGGGGTCCTCCTGGATGCCGGTGCGGCATTTGTCGTTTTGCCGGCGAGGATAGCGGCAGCCGCCCCGCCGCGCCAAACTCCAATGGGGATCGATCGATGCCGAAATGGTATCGGTGGAGGTCTACCGTATGGCCGCTGTGCGCGAGGGCAGATGGAGCCCGGGCCGGGTGTGGGGCGGCCCGAGCACGGTCCACACGGTGACCGCGAGCAGCGCGCAGGTCAGGATCGTCCAGGCGACGAGTCGTTTCCGCATCAGGCCGAATCCGTCAGTCATATGAAGAGAATGCTCCCGGGGAGCGGGCCTGGCGATCGTGCACTGCAAATCGCGGCGATCCTATGAACTCGTTCACAGGCGAACCGAACCAATGCCGCGCGAGCGCATTGAACCGGCATGCCCCGTGAAAACGATCTCGAAGGTAAGCCCGACATGGGCGGCAAGCATGGCGGTCAGGCCGGCCAGCCCAAGTCGCCGCCGCGCCCGCGTCAGGGCGAGCGCGATGAGGACGTCGTGGCAAAGCGCCACACCGGCCAAACCGATCCCAACTCCGCGCCGACCAAACCAAAATAGCATCTCGCCCGCGCTGCACTCGCACCGGGAACGGCAGCCTCGTCTTGCCGTTACCCTGATCCCGCGGCGGAGCAGATCGAAACGGAGGCTGGCACGTGTTTTGGATTTATTGGGACACCGCCTGGTCGCTCATCATCAGCGGCATCATGTTCGCCACCATCGTCGCCCATCCCGACTCCGAGTTCGTCGAGATCCACGCGGCCAAGCAGGTCAAGTGAGCCCGCGCCGGCCGGTTTGACGGCGCATCATCGCATGCTGCGCCGAGACGGGACGAAGGTTGAGACCTCAAATCATGCTGCCGGGCATGAAGCAGCGGATCATGGCGCGGCCGTTGACGTAATACGGCCAGACCATGGTGCGGCCGACGCGGTTTGGCTCGGTGATCACGGCGTCGTCGGGCACCTCGATCCAGTCGCCCAGGAGTCTCACGCGATAATGTCCGTTGCTGGTGTCCCAGTCGACATCGTCCAGCGCCGTGCCATCGGCATCGGCACAGCAGGGACCGCCGCCCTTGCTGCGCAGGCTCTCGAACCAGCCCTTGAGGGGCGAGTTCGCGTAGCGACCGTCGTCGCGGGCCTGCACGGATGGGCCGATCATGGCGGCAACCGCCACGAGAGTGATCATCCTGAATGCCGCGATCGCCATGTCGCCTCGCTCGATCTCGCGCGCGCACGAACGCAGACGAGGAGCCGCCTGCGCTGCACGCGACGCAATGCTGGCTGGCGCCGCCGACCGGTTCCAGCCGTCTCAGCGGGGCGATAACCGCGAGGGTCGATGTTTGATCCTATTTTCAAGGGCGCGGACTTGTCGAGTCCGCGCCCTGCTTCAGCTCCAACCCGGCAAGCGGTCAGTAGTCCCAGAACACCGGCACCCAACGGAAGGCGTCGCCGTCGGCTGCCACCCGGCCCACGGACGGGAACGGCAGGTGCGTGGCCACCAGCATTTCCCCGGTCTCGGCAAGCTGTCGCAACAGACGGATGCGAACGCGCGCGGCCTCCTCGGGGTCGTGTTCGAACCCGTTAAACCAGTCGGGTTGCTCGAACCCGACGGCAAACACGGCGTCGCCGGCGAATGTCAGCGCATCATCGCCGGACGCCATGCGAACCACGCTATGTCCGGGGGTGTGACCGCCGGTGCGACGGGCGATGACGCCAGGTGCAATCTCGTGCTCGTCATCGAACAGCCTCAGCTGACTGCCGTACTCCTTCAGGAAATGCTTGGCGGTCGATCGAAGCGCGTCCGGAAAGCCTTCCGGCATGGCAGTGCGGGAGAAATCCGGCTTTTCCCAGAACTTGACCTCGGCGGCCGCGACGTGGATCCGCAGGTCCTTGCGCAGCTGCTGCTTCACCCCCTCGACCAGCAGGCCGCCAATGTGGTCCATGTGCAGATGAGTCAGCACCAGATCGGTCACCGCCGAAAGATCGATGCCGGCGGCCGCCAGTCGCCTGATCAACTGCCCGGCGCGCGGCAAGTTCAGGTTCGGATCCGAACCCAGTCCGGCGTCGATGAGGATGGTCTTGCCGCCGCTGCGAACCATGACGGCGTTCAGCGCCCAGTCGAAAGCGTCCTGCGGCAGGAACATGTCGTGCAGCCAGGTCGCCCGCACCGCCGGGTCGGCGTTGTGCGCGAGCATCTTGGTCGGCAGCGGCAGCACGCCGTCGCTGACCACCAGCACGTCGATCTCGCCGATCTTCAGTGCGTAGCGCGACGGAACGAGCTCTTCAGGTCCCGATGACACGGGATATGAGGTGTTGTGCAGATTCATGTTGGTCTCCTGTTTCAAGGTTGAGGCACTTGGTTGGTGTTGACTCTGGCCGGTCCTGGTTGAGCAGGCCGCGCCGCCAGCGAGAGCGCGGCCGTCATCGCTTGGTGAGTTAGAGGCTCGTCACGCGCTCATTGCGCGGTCCAGCCGCCATCGACGGAGATCGTCGTCCCCGTGATCTGGTCGGCCGCGGCCGAGCACAAGAAGGCGACGGTGCCACCGATCTGCTTAGGGGAGGCGAAGTCCAGCGATGGCTGTTTTTCGGAGAGAAGCTCTTCGGCCGCTTGCTTCTGGCTGATGCCTTTCTCCGCCGCGATGTCGCTAATCTGTTTCTCCACGAGCGGCGTGCGCACCCAGCCGGGACAGACCGCGTTGCAAGTGACGCCGCTGCCGGCGGTTTCGAGGCCTACCACCTTGGTGAGGCCGACGAGGCCATGCTTGGCCGCGACATAGGCTGCCTTGTGGGTGGATGCGACGAGACCATGCGTGGAAGCGATGTTGACGATGCGACCCCATCGCTGCTTTTTCATCTGGGGCACGGCCGAAGCGATGCCGTGAAATGCGGCCGACAGGTTGATGTCGAGAATGGCCTTCCACTTGGCGGGCGGAAACTCCTCGACCGGTGCGGTGAACTGGATGCCGGCATTGTTGACGAGGATGTCGAGCCGTCCGAAGTTCTCGATGGCTGCCGCGATCATTCCGCGCACGGCATTGCCATCCGACATGTCGGCGCCGTCATACGCGACGCGGACGCCGTCCTCGTGTTCGATGCCGCTGCGGATCTTCTCGATCTCTCCCGGATCTCCAAAACCGTTCAGGACGATATCGGCGCCGAGCCTGGTCAGCTCTCTTGCGATCCCGAGGCCAATGCCGCTGGTCGATCCGGTGACGATCGCTACTTTGCCTTTCAACATGAAAAACTCCTTTCGATGATGGTTGCCGGCGAGGTCAATCGCGGCGGTGAATGTCGTAGGTGACGATGCCGAGTTCGGAAGGCGGCGGCTCGAGGCGCCGTCCGTCGGCCAACGTGCGGCGGATGTCGTCCCGTCCACTTTGCCAGTGCGCGCGCATCGCTTTCGGTCCGAACTCGTAATCCTTGGAGTGACCTTCGTGGAGCTTGGACTGGTAGATCAGGTGGATGATGTTGTGGGAGCGGTGACGGGCGAGCTCGGCGATGGCGCGCATTTCGGGATCGTTTCTTGCGGCGTCCGGCAATCTGTCGATCGTCCGCTGCAGCGCCTGCCGCATCTCCTGCATCCGTAGCGCCTGGTCGGTGACGGCGCGGGTACGACTGGAATACTGAATGTCCTTCTGCCGGCTCGACACCTCCATCATGTCGTGCGGCACGCGGCCCCGCGCCGACCAGAGATCGATCTGGAACGTCAGCGTGTCTTTCGCATCGCCCGACAGGACGCGAGAGAGAGGCGTGTTGGAGACCACGCCACCATCCCAGTAGTGCTCGGAGTCGATTTCGACGGCGGGAAATCCGGGCGGCAGCGCGCCCGAAGCCATGAAGTGTTTCGGACCGAGCCGCCGCTCGGCTGTGTCGAAATAGGTGAGATTGCCGGTGCGGACGTTGACCGCGCCGACGCTGACACGCACTTCGCCCGAGTTCAGCCGGTCGAAATCGACGAGCTGTTCCAGCGTCCGTTGCAACGGCGCCGTGTCATAGAAGCTGGTCGACGCGTCGCCCGAGAAGGGCGACCACAGGGGCGAGGGGAAGCGCGGCCTGAAGAAGCCGGGCTGGCCTTGGAACAGCGCGCGCATTGCGGCAAGCGTGTTGTGCAGGGAGTTGAAGTCGAACGCGAACGGTAGCGCACCGGCCAGTCCCTCGCCGGCAGGCCATTCCACCGGGGTTGCGCAGATCGTCTCCCAGAACTCGCGCAGCCGTGCCACGCGCTCGTCTTCCGGGGAGCCCGCGATGATCGCGGCGTTGAGCGCGCCGATCGAGATGCCGGCCAGCCAGTTCGGCCGGATCCCGGCCTCGTGCAAGCCTTCGTAGACGCCGGCCTGGTAGGCCCCGAGCGCGCCGCCGCCCTGCAGCACCAGCGCAACGACATCGTAGGGCAGCGGATTGATCGGTCGTGCCGAATCGATTTGTTCGCGTGTCACGTTGAACATGGTGACTACTCCTTGCAATGCGACCTGTTCGGTCAGCCCGCGTGTGTTTCGGTCAGGATTTCAGATCCGGCTCCACGCGATCGCGCCGCCGCGGACCGCTCCAGATAGTCGTGCACCACGGTGCCTAATCCGAGCGTCAGATCGGCAACGATATGCTTGGCCGAGAGCACCTGAAGAACCGGCAGCTCGGCGACCGGTGCGAGCGCGTGGGAGAAGAGATCGAGCGCGGCGGGCCCCGTCCATGCGCCCTTCACCGTCACGTCCTCGAGATGGAAGCGCACCAGTTCGCAAATGCGCGCGGTGCCGTCGACATGCGGAATGATCTTCAACAGAAAATTGGGAGCGATGAGCTTTCGTGCTTCGGTGGAAAGATCGAGGGCGCGATGCTTGTAGCCCATGGTGCCGGTGGCGATGCGCACCGAGCCGTAGTCGAGCGTGCCGACCAGGGTATCGGTCTCGACGGCCAGCTTCGGCTGGGCCAGCTTCTTGGGAAAGCCCCACAGCTCGCGGCCGCCGGCGATCGGCGGATGATCGTTGAGGAACATCTGGTGGACGAAGCTGCCGGTCTGGCCGCGGAACGACACCGGGATGATCTGGCCGCTTTCCGTGTAGTCTCCGAAGCCGGTGGAATCAGGCATGCGAATGAATTCGTAATTCACCACAGGCTCGGTCAGCTCCAGCGGCTCCGGCACGATCCGGCGCAACGCCTCCGGGTCGGTCCGGTACTGGATGATGAAATATTCGCGGTTGATGAAGCGATACGGGCCGGGCGGGAAAGCCGGATTCGTCAGCGGCATCGCGAAGGCGACGTTGCGGATCTGCTGGTTCATGCTGTGGGTTCCTGAATGGTCGGTGCTGTGGCGGGCCGCGCGCCCCGCGGGAGCGCGGCCATCATCACGTGAGGCGTCTAGACTTCGGTCACGCGTTCCGGATCGGCCGACGCGAGCGCCAGGGCGCGCTCCGCCTTCGGCGGATAGATCCAGACGGTGTTGATCTCACGCTTGGTCTTCTTGGCGACATCGCCGACCAGCTCGACCTTGCGCTCCCAGCCGCGTGTGAACAGCGCGCCGGCTTCGCCGAGGTCGAGGCAGGTGACGTAGGCCTTCTGGTGGTAGGGCCTGGTCGGAACGCCGAGCAATTCGGCCGCGGCATTGTTGCCGGCAAAGGCGCCCATCCGCGTGGCGTGCTGGCACGACATCAGTGCGTAATTGCCCTCGTCGTCGCAGGCGGCGCGTGCCGCGTCGCCGGCCGCGAAGACACCCTGCACGCTTGGCACCTGCAAGCAGCGATCGACCAGCAACCGTCCGAAATTGTCGCGCTCGGCGGGAATCTGCGCGGTCAGCGGCGCTGCACGAATGCCCGCCGCCCAAATCACCGTCTCGGTTTCAATGTGCTCACCGCTGGACAAGGTGACGCCGGTGTCGTCAAGCGCGGCGACGCCGGCGCCGAGCCGTGTCTCTACGCCAACCTTGCGCAAGGCTTCCTCGATGACGGGGCGGGCGCCTGCACCCATGTCGGGTGCGATCGCAGTGTTGCGATCGACGATGACGACGCGAGTCTTGGCATCGGGGCCCAGGATTTCGCGCAGCCGCGTCGGCATTTCGGTGGCCGCCTCGATCCCGGTGAAGCCGCCGCCAGCGACGACGACCGTGTCGCGTCCGTTCGCGGCGGGCCGCTCCGCGAGGCCATGCAGATGCTTGTCGAGCGCTACGGCATCGTCGAGCGAATCGACGCTGAAGCCGTGCTCGGCGAGGCCCGGAATGTTCGGACGGAATAGCCGGCTGCCGGTGGTCACGACGAGGCGGTCGTAGGACAGCGTCTTTCGCGGGCCCTTCGCGGGCGTGATCTGCACCGTTCTGGCCTCGGTGTTGATCGTCTCGGCGCTGCCCTGGATGTAGTCGACGTCGATCGCCTCGAGGACGTCGACCAGCGGGGCCGTCACGGTTTCCGGCTTCGACTCGTAGAGCCGCGGACGGACCACCAGCGTCGGCTCCGGTGAAACGAGCGCGATCTGCAGATCTTGCGGCGAGGCGCCCCGGATGTCGCGCAGCCGGGCTGCGGAAAGCGCGGCGTACATGCCGGCGAAGCCGGCCCCGATGATGACGAGTCGCATGGGTTTTCTCCTTGGTTGCTGTTCGAAAGACCGCGCGCGACCGCGCTGCTGCGTTGAGAACAGCGTCCGGCGTCGGCGCGTGGGGTGGGTTGGATCGCTGGCCTCAGGGCGCGATGCAGCGTGCCTGCAGATTCGGCGGCCGGCCGTAACCTAAGACGACGGGCTGAAGCTCACTTCGACTCCAGTCCTGATAGGGAAGGCCGGCGCCATTTCGGATCATGATGGAAACGGGCGGTTGTGCCGGGTGCATGGTGTAAGCCGGAATTTCCACTTCCTCGCCCGTCGCCGACGTGAAGCGAACGGCCAGCGAGAGTCCGTACAGGGTTGCGGTCGCGAGGCTTCGGCGGCGTGAGGCAATCAGCCGTCGGCTGACGAAGTTTTTCCAGGTCATCTTTGGTCTCCCTCGATTGGTCTGGACATGGAGATGATGTAGCTGACCCGATTTGCCGTTGCCCCAGCGCGATTGCCGTCGCTGTCGAGAGATTGCTGCTAACGCATACGCCTGCGCCAATCGCTCGGCGTCTCGCCCGTCAGCTTCTTGAATGCTGCGGCGAAGGCCGTTTGCGAGGAGTAACCAAGCGCCGCGGCGACCGAGACGATCGATTCGTCGCTCTCCCGCAAGATGTTCATGGCCTGCTCGAGCCGGTGCTGACGCAGCCAGGCATGCGGCGATAGCCCGGTGCTCTCCTTGAAGGACCGGCAGAAATGGAAGCGCGACAGTCCGGCATCGGACGCCAGCGCATCGAGCGAGACATCCGCTTCGCTATCGCAGCGCAATCGTTCGATCGCACGGAGCAGGACCTTCGGCGCCAGCCCGCCCATGGTCGGCTGGAACGTGGTTGGCGAGCCTGCATGCGCAGCCAAAAGGCGCGTGGCCAGAAGATCCGTGAGCTGATGCCGGAACAGCGCATCAAGGACGCCATGGCCCCCCAGCGAATCCGCGGCGCTCAGGAGCAGTCGGGACGTGATGGTGTCGGGATGCGCCGTTCGCTCAATCAATTCGGCGGTCCCGGCGGTCCCGGCCTCGCCAGCGACGCGCTGCAGCGTTGCGTCGGGAAGGTAAAGCTGCACGACGTCGACGGGCTTCGGAATGTCCCATCGGGAGCTCGACCCTTCCGGAACGATGTTCACGACCCCCGGACGAAACGTGCCGATCGCGATCGATTTTCCCGAGCGCCGCTCCATGCGCTGCATCACGCCTTTATGCGCCATGATCACGTGGTGGCGCATGGGCTCGACGACGTCGTGCAGCGCATCATGTTTCCAATGCGCGATCCCCGCGCCGGAGGAGTCCAAGGCCATGCGAAACGGCTCGGTTCTGAGCACGCGCGCCATCTCCGCGTCGGCGGCGCGCCGCTCGGACGTCGAGCGATCGTCAGGCTGTACGTCGGGTGCGGGCGGCAAGCCCTTGTGCGAGGGATTGCGCATGAGTGCAGTGTTCCCGGTCATGATGTGGCTCCTGCTGATCAGCTCGGGCTTTCGATCAGTCGTCCGTATTTGTACGGAACGGCGCGTGTTCTAGGCGCCGTGGCTGCCGGGCGTATTTCCTGAACCCGCCATGTTTTGTCCGATCCTGCTCCAAGCCGGCCGGCGCTTTCGCGAACGCACGGCGGGCGGGAGTGGACAGAGATGTTGATGACAAAGCGTGCGGCAGTGCGCCGCTAGGCCGCGGCCGCCTGCGCCGACAACAGCTGCTTCAGTTTCGCGGCCGGCACGGCCGGGCTGAACAGCCAGCCCTGCATCTGGCTGCATCCGAGCTGGAGCAGCACCGCGCGCTGCGCTTCGGTCTCGACGCCTTCCGCGGTCGTCGCCATGTGACGGGCGGCGGCCATGTGCACCACCGCCTGCACGATCGGCGAGGAATCTTCCGACTGACCGATGTCGCTGATGAAGCTGCGGTCGATCTTGATCTTGTCGAACGGGAAACGATGCAAATAGCTCAGCGACGAATAACCAGTGCCGAAATCGTCGAGCGCGATGCGCACGCCGAGCTCGCGCAGCTGCTGCAGGATCGTCAGCGCCTCCTGGTCGTCGCGGATCAGGACCGTCTCGGTGATCTCGAGCTCGAGCCGTCCGGGCGCGAGACCCGACTCGGCGAGTGCGGCTGCGACCTTCAGCGCCAGCGTCCGCGAGCGGAACTGCACCGGTGAGACGTTGACCGCGATGTGGATGTCGCCGGGCCAGGAGGCCGCCTCGAGGCAGGCCTGCCTCAGCACCCATTCGCCGATCTCGCCGATCAATCCGGTCTCTTCCGCAACCGGGATGAAGTCGGCGGGCGAGACCATGCCGCGTTCCGGATGGTGCCAGCGCAGCAGCGCTTCGCAGCCGGTGACGACATTGGCCGCGAGATCGACCAGCGGCTGGTAGTGCACCTCGAACTCGCCGCGGGCCAGCGCCTGCCGCAGATCGAACTCGAGCTGGCGGCGCAGCCGCGCCTTGGCGTCGTGTTCGGGCGCGAAGATACGGAACGTGCGGCGGCCCTCGGATTTCGCCGCATACATCGCGAGATCGGCGCGCTTGAGCAGATCGTCGAGATTGTCGCCGTGGTCGGGGGCGATCGCGATGCCGATGCTGGCATCGGTCGGGATTTCCTGGCCGTTGCAGTCCACGGGGGCGCGCAGCGCCTTCAGGATCTGCTCGGCGAGGGCGGTCAGTTCGGCCTCGTCGCGGCTGCCGGCCTTGACGATGGCGAATTCGTCGCCGCCCAGCCGTGCGACCATGTCGCTGCCGCTGACGCAGGCGCGCAGGCGGTTCGCGACCTGGCGCAGCAGCTCGTCGCCGACCTCGTGGCCCAGCGAATCGTTGACGCCCTTGAACTCGTCGACGTCGATATAGAGGATCGCGAACGGCTTGCCCTGGGCAAGCTCGGCGACGCGCCGCTCCAGATGGCCGCGCATCAGCACGCGGTTGGGCAGGTCGGTGAGGGCGTCGTAATGCGCCATATGCGCGATGCGCTCGTCGGCGCGGATGCGCTCGGTGACGTCGTCATGGGTCGCGAGCCAGCCGCCGCCGGCGCCGGGCTGGTTCTTGATCTCGATCAGGCGGCCATCGGAGGTCTCGACTATCGCGCTGTGGGTCTGGCCGACGCTGCCCAGAATGCCGTCGCAATAGGAATCGACGTCGCCGTCGAACGAGCCGGTGTCATGGCGATGCTGAATCACGTCGCGGAAATACGCGCCGGGCTTCACCAATTCGGCCGACAGCCCGTACATCTCGATGTAGCGGCGGTTGCAGACGATCAGCCGCTGGTCCTGGTCGAACATCAGCAAGCCCTGCGTCATCGTGTTCATCGCGGTGTCGAGCTGCTGCTTCTCCACGGCGAGCCGGCGCGTCATCTGGCGGAAGATGGAATAAAGCGTCAGCACGAGCAGGCCGATCGACAGCACGGCGACGGTCACGAAGAATTTGGTCTGCGTGTGCCATGTTGCCAGCGTCGCATCCAGCGACTTGGTCGCAACCACCACCAGCGGCTCGCCGGTCAGGAGGCGTGCGGCGACGATGCGATCCTTGCCGTCGATCGGGCTTGCGAGCTGGGTCGTGACGAAGGTGCGCTCGAACACCGCCATCTGCTCGCGCGTGCCGTTGCGGAAATTCTGCCCGATCATCGCCTCCACATGCGGAATGCGCGCCAGCAGCTGGCCGTTCTGGTGGTGCATCGCGATCGAGGAATCCTCGCCGAGCCCGCTCGAGGCGAAGAAGGATTCGAGCTGGTCGGGCGTGATCGCGCGCGAGACCAGCCCAAGGAATTCGCCGTGGGGACCGGAGACGCGGCGCGCGAACACGATCGCCGGTCCGCTGCCCAACCGTCCCGGCACGACCTCGATCTCTTCCTGCGACGCCGGATCGTTCTTGAGGCGATTGAAATAGCCGCGGTCGGCAACTGAAACATCGGCGACCGGCCAGCGCCGCGACGAGTTGATCAGCACGCCCTTGGCGTCGAACACGTTGGCGCCGGCGACGTCCGACCAGCCGCTGGCTTTGGCGCGCAGCGCCTCGTGCACAGCGAGCGTGCCCATCTCGCTGCGGAAGACGTCGGCGGAGTCGATACCATGGCTTTCGAGCTCGGCGATGATGCTCTTCTGCAGCACCGCGAAGTCCTCGAACTCGCGGTCGAAATGGCGCGCGAGCAACCGGACCGCGCTCTCCACGCTGTCGCGGCCGCTTTCGATCGCATTCTGCCGGAAGCGGTCGACGGTGAGCGCGGTGCCGATCGCCATTGCGGCCATCAGCACGAAGCCCCCTGCGATCAGCCATGTCAGCGGCGCGCCGCGCCAACGGCGCAGCAACGCGCGCATGCGCGCGCTCCATCGGATCGATGTGCCCATGCAGCCCTCCCGTGGGATGCAAGATGCGGCAAAACCGACAAGACCACGTTACCAGTGAGGGTTAGGAAAACATGAATCGGAATGGAATCAGAGGGTTGGTTCCATCGCTTGTCTGAAGGTGCGGGGCCATGGTTCCCTCAGCGTCGGATTTCCCATCGCAACGCTTCCGCATTGGTCTTGGCGAACATCGCCGGCACGTCGAAGGTCCCGGTCTTGAGATCATAGCGGCAGCGCCAGTCGGCCAATCCCTTCACGGCGACGTTCTTCGGGTGCTTGTCCATTTCGCCCGAGATCACAAGGTAACGGTTGTCCGGCCAGTGCACGCCAAGCCCGCGATAGGCCTCTTCGGTGCCTTTCACGAGATTGGCCGAGATGTGGTAGTCGAGCTTCATCTTCCCCGTGTCCGGCCGGCTGTGGAAATAGGCCCAGGCCAGATCGCTGAACGAGGTCTTCGTCACGCTGACGAAGGCGCCTTTGTCGACATGGTAGAGATAGAGGTCCTGCTCGCCGGAGCCGGTCTTCTGCATCCGCACCAGCCATTGCGAGTCGGGGGTGAAGCGGAAGCCGGCGCCGTAGCCCTGCTCGGGCTTCAGCTCCGTCATCTGGTCGCCACGCCTCGCCCAGGCCTGCCATTTGACGTCGAAATCTCCGCTGTCCTTCATGTACTGCTCGATCTTGGTGGCTTTGTCGGGCGAGGTGAAGGCTAGATCGGCATCGTCAGTGAGAGCGAAGCCAGACGGCGGGCCGGAAGCGGCGAGCGCCGGAGTTGCGGCCAGGATGAGGGCAACCACCAGCCATTGTGCGGGACGGCAAAATGCGGTCACGGAAAAAATTCCTCAAGAAAAATGCCGCGATGCGGCCTCGATCATTTGACGCCGGCGGGGGTGCGCCGGTTCATCCCGGCGTGCCGGCGCATCATCCCATCGACCGTCTTGCTGCCGTGGCCAAAACGGCGCACCTTGCCGGCTCGATTGATTTGCTAGGTTCTTCCTGATCAAGGTTCGTTTCCGATGGTGACCGCGACCAAGGCCTTCATTGCATTCTGTCTGCTCGCGGTGGGCGGCACCGTGCTGGTGATCGGCCCCACCGAGCTGCGTCGCATGCTGCCGATCGGGGCCAAGACCGATTCCGTGGTCGCCGCCAAGCCGGAGGCCAAGGTCGAACAGAAGGTCGAACCCAAGCCGGAACTCAAGCCGGAAGAGCCCAAGCTGGCCGCAAGCGCGCCGCCGGTGCCGGCCGCGTCCCCCGCTGAAACGAAGGCGGGTGCGCTGGCCGAGACGCAAAAGCAGGTCACGGCCGCGCTTGCCGATCTTGCACCGGTCAAGCCGCCGCCGGCGATTGCGGATACCGGCCCCCGCTTCGACGTTGCACGCGTCGACGATCACGGCGAGGCGGCGGTGATCGCGGGCCGGGCGACGCCGGGTGCCAAGGTCGAGCTGCTGCGCGACGGCAAGCCGATCGACACAGTCGTGGCGGATGCGTCGGGCCAATTCGTGATGACGCCGCCGCAGCTTCCCGCCGGTTCCTACGAGCTGACCTTGCGGGCGAAATCGCCTGACGGCACCGTCACGCAATCCGGCCGCAGCATGCCGGTCGTCATCGCCGAAGCCGCACCGCCGCCCGCTCGCCCTGCACCGGTCGCGCGGCAAGAGGCGAAACAAGAGGCGAAGGCCGAGAAGCCCGACGACAAGTCGGATGTCGTGGCATCGGTGTCGGACAGGCCCGCAGCCCGGCCGAGATTGATGGGCGCACCGAAACCGAAGGGCGGATCGGGGGTCATGGCGCGGGCGCCCGCGGCCACGACCGTTGCATCGGCCTCGCCGGCGGACGCCGTCAGCGGAGCAGCGGCGGAAACAGGCGGCAGCCGGGTGATCTCTCGCGGCGACAGCCTGTGGGCGCTCAGCCGGCTCGCTTACGGCGACGGCGCCCGCTTTGCGGTGATCTACAACGCCAACCGCGCCAAGATCCACAATCCCAATTTGATCTATCCCGGCCAAACCTTCGTGCTGCCGCAAAAGGCGGAGTAACACCGCATCGGCTCTGCCGGGGCGCGTTGCGACGCTTTGCCCTGTACGCTTCCGGAACATTTGGTTCCCTCGCGCGTCATGGTGATGCGACGCGATGTGCGCTTGGCGCCGGAGGAGGGCCAAGGTGGACAGGTCAGTGGTCATGTCGAGATCACGCTTGGCACTCAGGCCAAGGCTGGGGCTGGCGCTATCAGGCGTAACCCTCGTGATTCTGGCCGTGCTGTTGCCAGGTCGCGCCGAGGCGCAGTTCGGCTTCCGCGGCGGCCCGCTCGGTGTTGCGCGCTTTGCCGTCGGCCACATGATCGGCATGTCTCGCTTGCGCCATGCCCGCATGGCGGTGCGGGGCAGCCGATACCGCTCCGCAGCGTTGAGGTCGCAAGATCCTCGCGGCGCAGAGCGCGGCCAGCCTGCGAATCCATACGTGCTCCGTGCGGCGATGACCGCGCAAGCTGCGCTGTCGGGCTGGCGTGGCGGCCGTCGTCCGCAGGGCTGGTGGCGCCATCCCGACGGCAGCTACGGCTGGGTCGGCCCGGTGTTCTGGCCATTCGCGCATGACGATCTCACCACCGCGATCATCCTCGGCGATACGACCAGCCTCTCGCTCTACGGCTATGGCGACATCTATGCCGCGATCTTCGCGCCCTATGCGGCCACCGAGCTTGCGGCCTACACCACGCCGCAGGGCCGGCGCGGACGGCGGGTCCCGACCGCAGAGACTGTCTGCGATGCCAGCGACACCGGCGGCCTGCCGGTCGATCGCATCGCCGCTGCCGTGCAGCCGAATGAATTGCAGCGCACAGCGCTCGACGAGCTCGCCACCGCGTGGGCATCCGCGCGCGACACCATCCGCGCCGCCTGTCCGACGCAGGTCCCCGCGATGGCCATCGAGCGCCTCGGCCTGATGCGCGAGCGCATCGAGGCCATGATCAAGGCAACGGACGCCGTCGCACCTTCGCTCGCAAAATTCCTCGACCTCCTCGACGACGACCAGAAGGCCAAGCTCGATGGCCTGGCCAAGGAGCGCCGCGCCGCGCTCGCGTCGATCCAGCAAAAGAATCCCGAGGCGGCGTCGGCCTGCCAGGCGGACAGCGATCCCCGCTACGACGAGAAGCTGCAGCGCCAATACGAGCAGCTCGTGCAGCAGCAATGGCCCGCGGCCGAGATCGCCTCCACGCTCAAGCTCGACGACACCGCCCGCGCCCGCCTCGACGTGCTCCAGGACACCACACTGCGCACCATGGAAACGCTCAGCGCCTGTCCGTCACAGGCCCCACCGACACCACAGGCACGCCTCACCGCCGTGAAGGCGCGGCTGCAGACGATGCTGCAAGCGGTGAACGGCGTCAGTGACGCGCTCGACGATTTCGAAGCTGACTTAAGCGACGAGCAGAAGGCCGGCTTCGAGGCGATCGGGCCGAAGCGCGGGGTGTGATCAACCGCACCGCCTCCAGCCAATTCCGTGCCCGCGTAAGTCATTGATCTTGCAGGCCCCTGCTACTGTGCATGGGGTTGTTTTCGCAGTTTTTTGTTGTGGCTACCCTCTTCGCCTTGCCGCGGCGGCATCCACCACGCTCTCCACCTCCTCGCGCCACGACAGGATCTCCATCGCGAGCACGGGGTGGTTGAAGCCCTTGAGCACGAGATCGTCGAGCGCGCGGGCTTCGACCCAGGGCTCGACCATGCCGTAGACGCGGCGGCTGACGACGACCTGGCCGGCCTTGGCTTCGTCGCAGAGGCGGGAGGAGAGATTGGTGACGCTGCCGATCGCGGCATATTCCAGCCGCTGCTCGAAGCCGATCTGGCCGAGCGTGGCGTAGCCCATGGCGACGCCGACGCCGAAGCCGAGCGAGTGGCCGCGGTTCTTCCATTTCTCGGTCAGCTTGCCGATCGTGTCGCGCATCTCGACCGCCATCTTCACGGCGCGCTTGGTATGGTCGGCGAACTGAATCGGCGCATTGAACAGGATCATCACGCCGTCGCCGGCAAAGCGGTCGAGCGTGCCTTCATAGCGGTGGATCAGCTCGCCGAGCGCGGCGTGATATTCGCGCAGCACGTTCATCGCCTCTTCCGGCTCGGTCGCCTCGGTGAACGAGGTGAAGCCGCGCAAATCGCAGAACACGACGGTGACCTCGCGGCGATGGCTGTCGAGCAGCGCATCGTGGCCGTCGGACGAGGCGATCAGTTGCGCGACTTGCGGCGCGAGGAAACGTTCGAGCCGCTTGATGCGGCCGATCTCCCCCAACTGCTTCTCGACCCGCTCTTCCAGCGAGCGATTCCAGTTGCGCAGCTGCTCGGTCTGCTCCTGGAGCTTTGCGGCCTGCTGCTGCACGGTTTCGTGCGCAGCCGCGAGTTCGCGGCCCTTGTGGTCGACCTCGGTGAACAGCCGCGCATTGCGCATCGCCAGCACGGCCTGGTTGGCGAACGTGCGCATCAGGCCGATGATGCTGGCGGCGAACTCGCCGCTGGCGCGGCGCAGCACCACCAGCGAGCCGAGCGTGCCCTGCTGGTCCACCAGCGGCACCACCAGCACCGAATGGAAGCCGGCCTCGACCGCGACGTCGCGCAGCGGCTGCTCGGAGGCCTGGTCGAGATCGGCGATCGCGATCGGTTCGCCGCTCCCGGCCGCATCGCTCAGGATATCCTGGCCTTCGTCGATGGTGACATGGGCGCCGTCGGCGGATTTGTCGATGCCGTTGGCCTCGACCAGATTGAAGCGGCGCATCTCAGCGTCATAGCCGTAGATCAGCACCGCATCGGCATGGGTGATCTCGATCGCGCGCGCCGCGATCGTCGGCAGCACGGCGTTGAGATCGAGCGAGGCGGCGACCGCGCGGCCGACCTCTTCCAGCACCTTGAGCTCGTTGATCGACTGCGCGAGATCGCGGGTGCGCTCCTCGACCTTGGTCTCCAGGTCCGAATAGGTCTCCTGGATCTGGTCGGCCATGCGGTTGAACTGGCCGGCGAGATCTTCCAGCTCGTCCGCGGTGTGCACCTCGATGCGATGGCTGAAATCGCCTTCGCCGAGCTTGTGCGCGCCGTCGCGCAGCGCCGTGATCGGAATGATCATGCGGCGCGCCAGAAGCGTGCCGGCAAGGATTGCGACCAGCAGGCCCATGCCGATCAAAAGCGCAATGCGCACCAGCTGGTCGCGGATCGGCATCAAGGCCTGCGTGGCCGGCTGCTCGAACATCACGCTCCAGCCGAGCTTCGGCACGGTGCTCGCGGCGCTCATCACCGCATGGCCGTTGAAGTCGGTGCCCGAATTGTCGGGCTCGTGGCCCGGTGCGACCGCGGCCGCAACCTGCGGCAGCTTCGACAAATCCTTACCGATCTCGGGGCCTTTCGAGGACGTCGCCAGCACGCGGCCGCGCGGATCAACCACATAGGCGAAGGCGGCTTTGCCGACCTGGGCGTCGATGAGGTACTCGGAGAGAAAGCTGAGGTCGAGCTCGGCCACGGTGACGCCGGCGTTGAAACCGGAATGCGCCACCGAGATCGACATGAACGGCGTCCGGTCGGAGAACCAGGCCGGCGCGTAGCTGACGCCGCGGGCGACGGTGTCGGTGAAGCGCATGTCGCGGGAGAGGTCGGCATTGCTGCCGGTCGTGGTCGACTGGCGCGAGACGCGCAGCACCTCGCGGCCGTCGCCGTTGAGCTGGAACAGCTGAGTGACGACCGAGACCTGGTGCAGCAGTTGGGCGTAGTCGGCGCGGCGCTTCTCGAGTGTGTCCTGGCTCGCCCGCGTCACCCAGCTGATCTGGCGCTCGAGTTCCGAGATCGACTGCTCGATCCGCCGCGCGGCAGCCTGCGCCTTGTCCTCGAGACCGTCGGTCAGCTGTGTCTTGGTGGCGCGGTAGGAGATCCAGCTCTCCATCGCGCCGTTGACGGCAAGCACGAACACGACGAGGCCGACGAGAGAGACGACGTATTTGGCGAACAGGCCCTCGCGCAGAAACCGTGTCTTGTCGTTCGCTCCTGCCATCCCGATCCTCTCGCGCCGCCATCGGCGCCGGCGCTACGGGCCGCACGGACCCTGCGAGCCTTCTAGCACAATTTGGTCCCAGGGGACTGTGAAGGGACTGGTCAAGGGACGGCCGAGCACCCGGCGTGGTTACCGGCCTCGGTTACTCCCTTGGATGCTGGCAGGCGGAAGCATGGTGAATTGTCGCAGTCTCATCCGTTTGGAGGAAGCCGCGGCCGGGGACGCCGATGTAAGGGGATCGCCTTGGCAAGGGAGGGCTGGAGTCCAGCGCTTTGGTCCTGCAATCATCGATTAAAGAGCTGCCGCAGCACGTCGTTCATCGGCTGGCTGTCCTGCTGCGCCGCCGGCGGGTCCTCCAGGGCGGGGGACGCCGGCGAGGCTTGCGGCATCAGTGCGGATGGCGCTGCAGGCAGGCTGCGGCTGCGGCCGGTGGCAGTCCCGGTCCCGGTGCCGTTTCCCGCGCCACCGGAAAGTCCCTGCTGGATCAGATTGCCGAGCGCCTCCCCCAGGGGGCCGCCGAGCAAATTGTTCTGTCCGGCGGGCTGCTGGCTTTGCGGATTGGCAGTGCCGGCGGCATTACCGCCACCCGGCGCGGTGGCTCCCCCGAGACCAAGGCTGCCCAAAATATTGCCGAGCCCGGCCCCATCAGCGCCGAACAGCCCCCTGCCCATCTCGCGCAGCTTGGCATAGGCGGCGTCCGGATTGTCCAGCATGCCGGCCATGTCGGGATAGATTCGCGGCTGCGACCAGGTGCCCTGGATCATCACGGGAATGCCGAAGCCGACCGGCTCGGCGGCGCGGCCCTGGCCTTCGGTCGTCATCACCAGTTTCGGCTCGACGCGAAAGCCCATCATCTTGGTGTCGAGTGCGATCGTGCCGGCACCGGTCACGCGGACGAGCGGTCCGGTCAAGTTGAGATCGGTGGTCACCGCCTGGCCCTTGTCGATCCGGAACGACGCCGAGAGCTGCGACAAATCCGTGCTCTGCTCCCGACTGCTGTCTCCGTTTTCCTGCCAGCCGGACAGCGTGCCCGATGTCAGCGAGCGGATCATCTGTGCGACGTTGATGCCGCGAATGGCGCCGTCCTGGAAATTGACGAAGGCCGTGCCCTGCATGTTCGCCATCAGCGCGCGCTGGCTGCTGCCGGCGCTGCGCAGCGCGAGCTTGGCCTGCAGCTTGCCGTCGATCCGGTCGAATTCGGCGAGGCCCTGCAGCAGCGGCAGCGCGCGCACGCCGGCGAGGTCGGAATGCATGGCAAAGCTCGGCGCGCCGCTGGTCGCATCCAGGATCAATTCGCCCGTAACCTGGCCGCCATAGGCGCCGAGATTGGCGGTGCCGGCCTTCAGCACGCCGCCGGCGAGTTTTGCATCGACCGCCAGCGGCGCGAGGCGTGCCTCGCCGATCACCGCCTCATGCGCGGAGATCCTGATCTGCGCATCGACATAGTTGAGCCCGGAGACGTCGATCGGCGCATCGCTCCAGGGCTGCCCGGACGCGCCTTCCGGCGATTTCGCCAGCGGGATCGCGAGCCGCTGGAAGTCGAGATCGAGCTTGACGAGAGGCTTGCTCGCGATATCGACCGAGGCCCAGCCATTGAACGCGCCATCGCCGAGCGTGCCATTCAGGCCGTTGATCATCACGACATCGCCGCTCAGCCGCATCTCGGCATGGCCCGCGAGCCGGGACTTCAGCACGTCCGGCATGTCGATGGCGAAATCCACCGGAATGGTCGGTCGGTCGGCCGGCGGCGCTGGCGTGGTCGCCTTGATGTCGAATTTGGTCGGATGCTCGCCGACCCGTGCGGTGCCGGTGATGTTGAACTTGCGGTCGCGGCCGACGATCGCATCGGCATTGACGGCGCTGATGCGGCTCTCGACGCGATCGCGCACGCGCGCGAATGCGATCTCGCCATCGGTGACCTTGATGCGATCGATGGCGGCGCCGTCGAGATCGAGCGCGACCGGCTTCGACGTGCCGCCGGCATTCGGCAGGCGCTCACGCAGCAGCGGCTGGTAGAGCACGGGATGGGTGACGACGAGCTCGCTGATCTTCGGGCGGCCCGACCAGACGCTTGAGAGCGACATGTCGGCCCGCACGCTGTCGATGGACAGGCGCGTGATGCCGCTGCGGTCCTTGGGGTCGGCAAGCGTGAGGTCGTTCAGCGTCACGTTCAGCGTCGGCCACAAACTGATTCTAGTGGTGCCGTCGACCGACAGGCGATAGCCGGTCGCGCTCTCGACACGCGAGGCAATCGTCGAACTCAGGAAGCCCGAGGGGATCCCGACCACCAGCAGGAGTGCGATCACGATGACGATTGCGGCCACCGCCGCGCCGGCGAATTTCACGGCTCTCATATCGACTTTCCAGCGGCGGACGATCGGCGTCGAATCCGGCACATGACCGTCATTTGCACCCGTCCTTGGCTCCTGAGTTTATCCCGGGACGGGAAGCGGCTCCAAGCACGTAAAAATAGTCTGGGGGTGCTGCAAAGTTATGTGACTTATGGCACACTTCCCGGGCGCGGTTTTACGCGATCTTGATGTTGATGGTTCCAAGCGATTTGCCAACGAAATTCACAAGGATATTGAAATGAGCAAGCAGGCCGAATTTGCGGTCATCCTCAAGATGAATGCGATGTTCGCCGATCTCGGCGCAGACGAACTCCAGCGGCTGGCGAATCTCTGCCACACCCAGCATCTGGGGAATGGCGAGGTGCTGTTCCAGAAGGGCGACCCAGGCGACGCGCTGTTCGGCGTGCGCCGAGGCCAGGTCCGTATCGAGACCGGCGCCTCCGACGGCAGCCGCCTGACGCTGAACTTCATGGGGCCCGGCGACCTGTTCGGCGAGGTTGCGGTGCTGGATGGCCAGAGCCGCACTGCGGACGCCACCGCGGGCGAAGCCAGCGAGCTGTTCGTGCTGCGGCGCGAAGACTTTCTCGCCTTCCTCGAACGCGAGCCGAAAGTCGGGATCAACATCATCGCGCTGCTCTGCCAGCGCATCCGCTGGCAGAGCGAGCGCATGGAAGAGTCCATGCTCCAGCCGCTGCCGGTTCGCCTCGCGCGGCGCCTCTGCGCGCTCGCCGCCGATTTCGGCTCGGAGGTGCACATCTCGCAGGAGCAACTCGGCGTCTTCGTCGGCGCCGCCCGCGAGAGCGTCAACCGCCAGCTTCAGGCCTGGCGCAAGGAAGCGATCCTCGATCTCCAGCGCGGCCGCATCCTGCTGCGGAACATGACCAAGCTGACGGCGATCGCGCGCAACGAGTAGGGGGGCCGTTAGGCTGGGTCGCTATCGGGGCGAAGGAGTTCGTCAGAAGAGTCTCAACTCGCGACCCACGCTTTAACGACCTCGATCGGCACAGCACGACCGGTACGTCTGAATGCCTGGTAGCGAAGACGATCCTCCGCTATGTCGGGTTCTCGGATGGCGCTCGCTGAACTGCCTCGTGTGCTTGACGCTGGTGCACATCTACTCCGCCGCAGGGTGCACGATGTTCTTCGGCCGCGGCCTCGCTTCGGCCGGCGCAGCTCCGTGATGACTTGCGCCCTCCGCATCTTCGCTGTGCACGACCAGCCGCTTGGCGAAGCGCCAGATCAGGGCGCCGAGATCGTCCATCACCATGAACATCGCGGGCACGAACACCAGCGACAGGATGGTCGAGAAGATCAGGCCACCGATCACCGCGAGCGCCATCGGCGAGCGGAACTCGCCGCCCGCGCCGACCGCGAGTGCGCTGGGCATCATGCCCGCGGCCATCGCGATCGTGGTCATCACGATCGGGCGAGCGCGTTTCATGCCTGCGTCGATCATGGCTTCTTCGCGCGGTGTGCCGGCGTGAATGGATTCGATGGCGAATTCCACCAGCATGATCGCGTTCTTGGTGACGATACCCATCAGCATCAGGATGCCGATCCACACCGGTGTCGTGAGCTGCTTGCCGGTGATCAGCAGGGCCGCGATCGCGCCGCCGATCGAGAGCGGCAGCGAGAACAGAATGGTGATCGGCTGCAGGAAGGTGCCGAACAGCAGCACCAGAACGGCGTAGACCATCATCAGGCCCGCCGTGATCGCGGTGGCAAAGCCTTCGGACAGTTCGTTCAGGCTTTCGGCGTCGCCGGAGGGGGAGACCTTCACGCCCTTCGGTCGGCTCTTCATGACCGGCAGATCGTAGATCTTCTTGGTGGCGTCGCCGAGCGCGGCGGAGCCGACGAGATCGGCCGCGACGGTCGCCTGTCGCTCGCGATCGTAACGGTTGATGCTGGTCGGACCCTGGTCGAGCTTGACGTCGGCGATGACGGACAGCGGCACGCCGCCCTTCTCGCCGTGCTCGCCGAGCGGCACGCGCAACTGTTCGAGCGTCTTCAGATTGCCGCGCGCGGCATCCTCGAGCTGCACTCGGATCGGCACCAGACGGTCGCCAACGTCGAACTTGGCAAGCGCGGGGCCGACGTCGCCGATGGTGGCGACGCGGATGGTCTGCGATAGGCTTTCGGTCGAGACGCCGAGCCGTGCGGCGAGATCGGCGCGCGGTTCGACGCGCAGCTCGGGCCGCTCCAGCGTGGTTTCCGAGATCACGTTGGAGATGGTGGGAATCCGCTTCATCTGCGTCGCGAGTTCGCTGGCGACGTTGTTGACGATGTTGGCGTCTGCGCCGGTCACGACCAGCGAGATGGCGCGCAGGCCGTTCTCGTCGAGGAACCAGAAGCGGATGTCTGGAATGTTCTCCAGCTCCTGGCTGATCGAGAATTCGAGCTCGCGCTGGGTGATGTCGCGGCTGTCCTTGGGCGTGTAATTGATGATCAAGGCGGCGCGCCGGACTTCCTGGGTCCCCGGTGGAACGCGGCCGCCGTCGACGAAGATGCTCTTCACCTCGGGCCGCTTGCGCAGGCGCGCCACGATGTCTTCGGTGACTTTTTCGGTGTAGGCGAGCTGCGTGCCCGGCGGCAGCTCGAGCGCAACCAACGAGCGCGAGCTGTCCTGCGCCGGCAGGAAACCCTGCGGCAGCAGCGTAATGCTCCAGATCGAGGCGGCGAAGACGCCGAAGCCGACCAGCACCGTAATGAAATAGTGCTTCACCGACCAGGCCACGAGCCTGTGATAGGACCGCAGCACGCGGCCGGGCGGCGGCTCTTGGTGATTGCTATGTTTGAGGAAGTAGGCGGCGAGCACCGGCGTGACGAAGCGCGCCGCGAGCAGCGAGAAGAACACCTGTACCGAGACGGTGATGCCGAACTGCTTGAAGAACTGTCCGGCGATGCCCGACATGAAGCTCGCGGGCGCGAAGATTGCGATGATCGTCAGCGAGATCGCGATCACCGCGAGGCCGATCTCGTCGGCGGCTTCCAGGGCGGCACGATAGGGCGACTTGCCCATGTTCATGTGCCTGACGATGTTCTCGATCTCGACGATGGCGTCGTCGACCAGAATACCCGTCGACAGCGTGATGGCGAGGAAGCTGACGAGGTTGAGCGAGAAGCCGAGCAGGTCCATCGCCCAGAATGCCGGGAAGATCGACAACGGCAGCGAGATCGCGGCGATGATGGTGGCGCGCAGGTCGCGCAGGAACAACAGCACGATGACGACGGCGAGGATGGCGCCTTCGAACAGGGTCGAGATCGCCGCGTGGTAATTGCCATTGGTATATTCGACCGAGGTGTCGATCACCTTCAGGTCGACGTCGGGATAAGTGGCCTTGAGCGTGTCGATGCGCTTCTGCACGGCCTCGGCGACCTTCACGTCGCTGGCACCCTTGGAGCGCTTGATGCCGAGCGCGACGATCGGCTCGCCGTTGAAGCGGGCGAAGGTACGGCGGTCTGCGATGGTGTCGGTGACGGTGCCGAGATCGTCGAGCCGGACCTCGCCGCCGCCGAACAGCGGAATCATGGTGCCGGCGAGATCGCTCAGCGTCTTGGCGCCGGCGAGGGTGCGGATCGCCTGGTCGTTCTTGCCGATCTCGGCGCGGCCGCCGGCGACGTCGACATTGGTGCCGCGCAGGCTCTGGCTGACGTTGACGGCCGTCAGCCCCATCGACTGCAGGCGGTCGGGATCGAGCGAGACCAGGATCTCGCGCTCGACACCGCCGATGCGCTCGACCTGGGCGACGCCGCGCACGCCTTGCAGCGCGCGCTTGACCACGTCGTCGACGAAATAGGAGAGCTGCTCCGGCGTCTTGCCGGGCGAGATCGCGGCATAGGTGACGATCGGCAGGCCGATGACATCGACGCGCTGGATCAGCGGCTCGGTGACGTTCTGCGGCAGGTTCGAGCGCACGCGCGTCACCGCGTCCTTGACGTCGTTGAGCGCGCGGTCGGTGTTGGTTTCCAGCGCGAACTGGATTGTCGTCACCGACAGGCCGTCGGTGATCTGCGAGGTGATGTGCCTGACCCCTTCGACACCGGAGACGGCGTCTTCAACCGTCTTGGTGACCTGGGATTCGAGCTCGGCGGGTGCCGCGCCGAACTGCGATACCGCGACCGAGATCACGGGAATGTCGGCCGAGGGTAGCCGCGTCACCGCGAGCTTGGTGAAGGACACCCAGCCGAGGATCAGGAGGATGATGGAAAATACGACCGACGGCAGCGGATTGCGGATCGACCATGCCGAGATATTGAGAGCCATCAGCGTACCCGCGTGCGATCGAGTTCATCAGCGAACATGGTCTTGATCTGGTCGCCGTCATGCAGCGAAGAGCCGGCGTCGGCGACGACGATCTCGCCGACATTGAGGCCTTCCAGGATTTCCGTCGCGCTGTCCGAAGACAGCCCGACCCGTACCTTGCGCGTCTCGACAATGTTGCTCTTGACGACCTGCACGGTGAGATGGTCGATCGCGGTCTTGGGAACCGCGACGCCGCAGCTTCGCTTGGCGTCGATCGAGGCGCGGGCGAACACGCCGACTTTCAGCGAGGGATTGTTGGTGACGCTGATGCGCACGCGGCCGAGCTGGGTGGCGCGATCGATTTCGGGCGCGACTAGCCTGACCCGCCCGATCAAATCGGGCGCGTCGTCGCGGCTGATGCGCACGGTCGCGCCGGAGCTGAGCTTGGCCATGTGCACCGCGGGCACCTGCGCGTCCAGTTCGATCTCGTTGTTGACGGCGATACGGAACATCGGGCCGGCCTGCGGCGAGGCCGGCGCGCCGACGATGGTGCGGACCTCGGTGACGAGGCCCGGCGCAGAGGCCTTCAGCGAGACCGGACCTTGCGGGCCGGGCCGCGGCGGCTGGCCCGGAATCTGGGGCGGTGCGGTCAGGCGCGCCAGCTCCTGATTGTCGGTGACGAGGGTGCCTTCGGTGACGAAGAGGTCGGTGACCCGGGATCCCTCCTGGTCGGCGACGACCACGGCTTCGCGGCGCGGCACGAAGAAGCCGGTCACCCGGACCAGGTCGGAGAAGCAGGCATTGGTCGACTTGGTCACGATGACCAGCGCCTCGCTCGGCGTTTCCTTGGGCTCGGCGCGGTGCCGGTGCTCGAACAGATAATAGCCGACGCCGAGCGCGACGACGAAGATCACCGTTCCGGCTGGCTTGAGATATTGGGAGAGGTTCATTGCCGGATCGTCCTGGCCTGGCTCACGGCCATCCGCGCGCGGCCCATGGAGAGCGTTTCCCTGAAATAAAGCAGCGTCCCGCAAGGCTGCGGGACGCGCGCTGGGAGCGAGACTTTACACCACATCACGACTTGTCACTTCAAAGGATTACGTCGTGGTCACTTCGATGCGGTAGTCTTGTTTTCCATGTTGACGACCTGCACGCGACGATTGACTTCCGCCATCGGCTGGGCCGGGTCCTTCAGCTTGCTCTTGCCGTAGCCGACCGTGACGAGGTCGGTCGCGGAGATGCTGTATTTGTCGACCAAATAGCGCTTGATCGAATCCGCGCGGCGCTCCGACAGATCCTGATTATAGCTCTCGCTTCCGGCGGCGTCAGTATGGCCGGCGACCACGAAGGTCGAGCCTTTCAGGTCGGGGCTGGTCAGCGCGCGGCCGAGCGCCTGGACCGAGGCAAGCGATTTGGCGCTGATATTGGCCGAGTTGTAGTCGAACGTGATTTCCAGATCGATGTTCGGCTTGTCCTTGGCCGCCGACGCGATTTCTTCACGCTCGGTCGACGACAGCGACCGTGTCGAGCGGCCGCGCACGGACTGGATCAGCTTGGTCTCCGTGGCACTCGGTGCGGGATCGGCCTGCGGAGCGATCGAGAGGCCGCGGGTCAGCGGCTTCTTCGGCGGCGGCGCCAGCGCGCGG
The DNA here is from genome assembly GCF_023073215.1 of Bradyrhizobium sp. 35. Taxonomy (NCBI): domain Bacteria; kingdom Pseudomonadati; phylum Pseudomonadota; class Alphaproteobacteria; order Hyphomicrobiales; family Nitrobacteraceae; genus Bradyrhizobium; species Bradyrhizobium sp. 35. The sequence continues at coordinate 42,836 of NZ_JADPJC010000085.1, read as the reverse complement.
ACGATCTCGTCCTCGGTGACGTTCTTGCTGTTGCCGTCGTCGGCTGCGAATGCCAGCGGGATCGTCAGCGACAGCGCGGCGCCGACGGTGATGATGGACAGGATTGCGGTAAGTCCCTTTGCAGCCAATCTCATAGCCAGTCCCTCCTGCGCAGCCAGCTGGTGCGGTTCGAAAATCCTGCAATAAGCCTCCCGAAAGGACGGCCTGCGGCATCCGTTCGATTAGTCTTCGCCGGGCCGTCGCGGGTTCGAGGCACATCGGCCCCGATTCAAAAAAATATCAACGCACTCCGTAGCTTGCGAATTCCTGAACAATGTTCGGGTCCATCGCCTTGGCATTGGCGATGTCGAGCGCGCCCTCTTGGGCCGAGCCGTTGCGCTGCTTGGCGATCCCGCGTCCGAACAGCGAGGAGGTCAAGCGCGGATTGATCCTCAGGGCGGCCTCGAAATCGGCGATGGCGTTCTTGACCGCCCCCGATTTCAGATTGACGAGCCCCCGGCTGTCCAGCGCGTCGACGAAGTTCGGTCGCAGCCGCAGGGCCTCGTTGCAATCCTTCAGCGCGCCCTGGAGGTCGCCGACCACGGTGCGGGTCCAGCAGCGATTGTTCAGCGCCTCGACGTCCTTCGGGTTGATCCGGAGCGTCTCGTCAAAATCCTTGATGGCCAGGCTGTAGGCGCCCTTGCTGGCATAGACCTGACCGCGCCGGTAAAGCGCGTTCACGTCATCCGGATTGGCCGCGATCTTGGCGGTCAGCCCCTTGATGGTGGGGTCCTCGGCCAGGGCGGCCGCACTCGGCCCGCTCTCCATGGTCGGAGCGGTGGCGGGATCGGCCGGAATCACAGGCGGAGGCGGCGGCGGTGCCGGCGGCAAGGCAGCCTCGACCTGCGGCTTCGGTGACGGAGCGGGCGCAGCCACCGTCTCGGCCGGTTTCGGCGGCGGAGGCGGTGAAGGTGCGGGTGGAGTCGGCGGCGGGTTGTTGGCGACGACCGGCGGCGGGGGAGGCGCAGGTGGCGGCGTGGTGGTCGGGCGCGACCCGCCGGCCCCTGGAATGAAGGAGAAATCCTCGGCCAGCGACGAGGATATCCACGGCACCTGCTCGCCCCGGGAGGCGCGGGTGACGCCCATCTTGGTGCGGTTCAGCGTCTCCTCGGCCATCAGGTCGGGGACGCGGATTTCCTTGAGGAGTTCCTGGACGAACAGGCTGTGCTCGCCGCCGGCGTCCGAGACCACCGAGGCCAGTGCCGCCGAATACATCACCAGCGTGCCGTTCGGCGCGATGACGGGCGTGAGGCCGGCCGAGAAGCTGCGGAACCGGCGCTCGAACGGGTTGCGCCTGGAGGCATCGACCAGCGCGATCTTGACGCCGGCGCCGCGGGTGTTGAGCTCGCCGAGCACGGTTTCGAGGCTGATGCCGTCGCGCCGCACGTCGGATTCGGTCCAGATCTGCGCATCGATCGGCAGCAAATAGCTCTGCCGCGCGGACTGGATGCCGAAGCCGCTGAAGAACACCAGTGCCACCGACCCCGGCTTGATCTTGCCGTAGAGCTTGTCGAAGGCGCGGCGCATGCCGTCGCCGGTCAGGTTCTCACCGATCTCGACGGAAAAGCCGTCGCGCTTGAGCTCGTCGGCGACGTCGCGCGCGTCGTTGAGCGGTTCCTTCAGGGGAGCGTCGGCGTCCGGATATTTGGCATTGCCGATGACCAGCGCAAAGCGATCGCCGGCCGCAAGTGACGGAGCGGTCGGGATGAGCGACACGAGCAAGGATAGAACGAAAAGCAGGCGAATTTTCATAATTAGCGCGATCCAGCCAAAAAGGCGCCGTTTCCAGCTTGCGCCGCGGCGACCTTAACTTACGCAATGTGCATTATCAAACCGGGGGAGGGGGGCGTCAACCGCTTGCGGATTCGGCGCTATCGCGACAATTGACCGCGACGCATGGGCATGTTGCGGGGGAATAAACGGGCGGTCATGATTGCACGCGATGCATTCTGGTTGTCATGCTGGTTGTCATTGCGGCTGCAAATTAGGGCAGCCATGGCGACAACAATGTGATTGGTCTCACATTGCGGACGGGCCTCCTTCAACCTGCGGTGTTTGACCTTTGCGGTGGACGATGGCTTGGTGCGGTCGATCGCCCCTGAAGGTGCATCCACAAAAAGAGCAAGATCAAACTATGGGAAACGCCTCCGAAATCTACGCACTGCGCTACGCGACGATGTCGCCGCGCACGCCCCACATGAACTTCCTCGCGCCCGACCCGCATGACAGCGCGGCGCAGGATCTCGACTATTTCGTCTGGCTGATCCGCGGCAACGGCCGCGACATCCTGGTCGATACCGGCTTCAATGCCGAGGAAGCGTCCGCGCGGGCGCGCAAGCTGACGCTCAATCCGGTCGACGCGCTGGAGCGCTTTGGTGTCGCGGCAGCGAGCATTCGCGACATCATCGTGACGCATCTGCATTACGACCATGCCGGCAATCTCGACCGCTTCCCGAACGCCCGCTTCCATCTCCAGGAGCGCGAGATGGCCTACGCGACGGGGCGCTGCATGTGCAACGGACTGCTGCGACATCCGTTCTCGGTCGAGCACGTCACCCAGATGGTCCGCCATGTCTATGGCGAGCGCGTCAATTTCTATTCCGGCGACGGCGAGGTCGCGCCCGGCGTCACCTTGCACCGCGTCGGCGGCCATTCCGACGGCTTGCAGGTGGTCAGAGTCGAGACCGCGCGCGGACCGGTGGTGCTGGCGTCCGATGCCGCGCATTATTACGCCAATCTCCAGCGCAGAAGCCCATTCCCGATCGTCTACAATGTCGGCGACATGGCGGTTGGCTGGGAGACCATCGAGCGCCTCGCCGGCCATCCTGACCGGTTCATTCCCGGCCATGATCCGATCGTGACGGAGATCTATCCGCGCGCCAGCGACAAGGTCGATGTCTGGGCGCTGCATTTGCCGCCGTCGCGATCATTTGCGAAGTGATCAATACGCCTGCTTGGCGTCGGCCTCTTCGCTGGTCTGGATCAAATCGAGGCTCTGTTCGATCTTGCCGAGCAGCGTCGATAGCTGTTTGCGCTCCTGCGCGGTGAGGCAGGCGAGGATCTCGTCTTCCCGCCGCAGCAATTGCGGAAACAGCTCCTCGTAGAGCGTGCGGCCTTTCCTGGTCAGTCGCAGACGGAATTCGCGGCGGTCGGCTTCGTTCTCGACGCGCTCGATCAAACCCTGATGCAGCAACATGGTCACCGCGCGGCTGATCGTGGATTTGTGCGTGCGGGTGCATTGCGCGACGTACTGCGCGCTGCAGGCATCGTTGCGGAAGCCGAGCGTCGCGATCACGCGCCAGGCGGGGATGTCGAGGCCGTGACGCTCCTGATATTCGACGGCGAGTGCGGAACTCACCTCCGCGGCGAGCCGGTTGAGGCGGAACGGCACGAACCTGAACAGGTCGAGCCGTGTTTTTGGCCGCGGTGAAGCCTCATCGGCCTCGCGTGTCTTCAGCGCGATGTCGCTGGATGTCCTCGCCAAGGAGAGCGCTCCGAATTCCAGTTGACGGCCGGCCGGCTCCGGTCCAAAATAGTTGCACGTGAGACTATTAGCAGATCAGGCCTCTCCTGACCAGAGCCGAGGTTAGCGCATGGCGAAGGCCAATACGCATCAGGCCAAAACCCAGTTCGGCTATCGCCGCCACCCCGATCAGGATCGTCCCGGCCAGAGCTCGGCCGAGCATCCCGTGGTGATCGTGGGCGCTGGCCCGGTCGGGCTGTCGCTTGCGATCGACCTTGCCCAACGCGGCCAGCGCGTCGTTCTTCTGGATGACGCCGACCGCATCGGAGAGGGCTCCCGCGCGATCTGCTTCTCGAAACGCTCGCTGGAATATTGGGACCGGCTCGGCGTCGGCGACCGCATGGTCGACAAGGGCGTGGTCTGGAGCGTCGGCCGCATCTTCCACGGCGAGCAGCAGCTCTACCAGTTCAATCTACTGCCGGAGGACGGTCACAAGCGGCCGGCCTTCATCAATCTCCAGCAATATTACGCCGAAGCCTATCTGGTCGACCGCATCAGCGAGCTGCCCGAGATCAATCTGCGCTGGCGCAACAAGGTGACGGCGCTGGAGAGCCGCAACGCTTCCGTCGCGCTGACGATCGAGACGCCGGAGGGCGCCTATCGCCTGCACGCGCAATATGTCGTCGCCTGCGACGGCGCGCGCTCGTCGCTGCGGCAGATGGTGGGCGCCGACTTCGCCGGACAGGTGTTCGAGGACCAGTTCCTGATCGCCGATGTCAAGATGACCGCGGAATTCCCGACCGAGCGCTGGTTCTGGTTCGATCCGCCGTTTCATGCGGGACGTTCGGCGCTGCTGCACCGACAGCCCGACGATGTCTGGCGCATCGACCTTCAGCTCAATCGCTATGCCGACCCCGTCGTCGAGAAGAAGCCCGAGAACGTGCGGCCGCGGATTGCGCGCATGCTCGGCCACGACAAGTTCGAGTTCGAGTGGATCTCGCTTTACAAATTCCAGTGCCGGCGGATGGATCGCTTCGTCCATGGCCGCGTGATCTTTGCAGGCGATTCCGCGCACCAGGTCTCGCCCTTCGGCGCGCGCGGCGCCAATTCGGGACTTGAGGACGCCGAGAATCTCTCCTGGAAGCTCGACCGCGTGCTGCGCGGCGCCTCACCCGCGAGCCTGCTCGAGAGCTATCACGTCGAGCGCAGTCTGGCGGCCGACGAGAACATCCGCGAATCCACCCGCTCGACCGATTTCATGGCGCCGAACTCGCATCAGGAAGCGCGGCTGCGCAAGGCGGTGCTGTCGCTGGCCAAGGAAACGGAATTCGGCAAGCGCATGGTCAATGGCGGGCGGCTCTCGGTGCCGTGCAGCTATGACTCGCCGCTGTCATCGCCGGATGCGGATGCGTGGCGCGGTGGCCCGCTCCCGGGTTGTTCGATGCTCGATGCTCCCGTTACGACGCGCGCGGGCGAGCAAGCCTATTTGACGGATGCATTCCGCAAGGGTGGAACAGACTTCACCTTGCTGTCGTTCGGCAACGGCGCGGCGATCGATGCGCCTGTTGGTGTGAAGGACATCTGCATCGGCGGTGAGGACGGGCTCGCAGATCCGGCAGGGCTCACTGCAAAGCGCTATGATGCGGAACCAGGCTCAGCCTACCTATTAAGGCCGGACGGTTACGTTGCGGCGCGCTTCCGCCACCCCACGCGCGCTGGCGTCGCGGCAGCGCTGTCACGGGCGCAGGGCTTGAATCAAGAATTTGCTTGAATTGAGGATTCGCATGCCGCTCTCCACCAGCTCCAACTTCGCGCGACCCGACGACGCCTTTCGCGCCATTGTGGAGGCGCATCGTGGCTTCACCGACGAGCAGAGCGCGGACTTCGACGCGGCGCTGGTGCTGATCCTCGCCAACCATATCGGCGATATCGTCGTGCTGCGGGAGGCGATTCTCCTCGCCAAGCGGCGCATGATCGACGGCCAGCAGCAGCAACAGCAACAACAATAGCCCCAAAGACTTGAAGGATGAATTGATGGCGAAGAACTTCGCATCCACCGGCGACCTCTCCGAGAAGAAGATCACCTTCTCCGAGATTGGCACCGATCTCTACGCCTTCACCGCGGAGGGCGATCCGAACACCGCGATCATCGTCGGCGACGACGGCTGCCTGGTGTTCGACGCGCAATCGACGCCGGCGATGGCCAACAAGGTGATCGAGCGCGTCCGTGCCGTCACCGACAAACCGATCAAATATGTCGTGCTGTCGCATTATCACGCCGTGCGCGTGCTCGGCGCCTCCGCCTACAAGGCGCAGGGCATCGTCGCCTCGCAGGAGACCTATCGCCTCATCGAGGAGCGTGGCCAGCAGGATTGGGATTCCGAGTACGGCCGCTTCCCGCGCCTGTTTCAGGACGCATCGAGCATACCCGGCCTGACCTGGCCGACGCTGACCTTCGAAGGCGAGATGTCGATCTATCTCGGCAAGCGCGAGGTACGCCTGATGCAGCTTGGCGCCGGCCATACCTCGGGCGACATCGTCGCCTGGGTGCCGGATGCCGAGGTGATGTTCTCCGGTGACCTGATCGAATACCACTCGGCCTGCTATTGTGGCGACGCACACCTGCGCGAATGGCCGCTGACGCTGAACGAGATCCGCAACTTCAATCCCAAGGCGATCGCGCCGGGCCGCGGCGATGCGTTGAAGGGTGTCGCCACGGTGCGCGAAGCCATCGCGATGACGCGCGACTTCGTCACCTCGCTCTACGGCGCCGCCGAAATCTCGGTCGCCAAGGGCCGCACGCTGAAGGAATCGATGGCCGCGACGCGCGAGGTCATGGATCCGAAATTTTCGAGCTTCGCCATCTACGAGCACTGTCTGCCGTTCAACGTATCTCGCGCCTATGACGAGGCGTCGGGGATCGACGACCCCGTGATCTGGACCGACAAGCGCGACCAGGAGATGTGGGCCGCCCTGCAAGGAGGAGGATCATCATGAACATCAACACCTCGCCCGATCAGATCATTCGCAGCACGGCCCAGGTCACGCCGGGCTACATGTCCGGCTTCGGCAACAGTTTCGAGACCGAAGCGCTGCCGGGCGCGCTGCCGATCGGACGCAACTCGCCGCAGCGCTGTGCCTACGGCCTCTATGCCGAGCAGCTCTCCGGCTCGCCCTTCACGGCGCCGCGCGGCAGCAACGAGCGCTCATGGCTCTATCGCATTCGCCCGTCGGTGAAACACTCGGGTCGTTTCGAGAAGGTCGACGGCGGCCTGTGGCGTTCGGCACCGTGCCACGAAAACGACCTGCCGATCGCGCAATTGCGCTGGGATCCGGCGCCGATCCCGAAGGAGGACATGACCTTCCTTCAGGGCGTGCAGACCATGACCACCGCCGGTGACGTCAACACCCAGGCCGGCATGGCCGCCCACGTCTATCTCATCACCAAATCGATGGTGGACCAGCACTTCTACAATGCCGACGGCGAGCTGATGTTCGTGCTGCAGCAGGGCAATCTTCGCATCGTCACGGAGTTCGGCCGCATCGACGCCGAGCCCGGCGAGATCGTGGTGATCCCGCGCGGCGTCAAGTTCCGGGTGGAGATTCCGAGCGGACCGGCGCGTGGCTATCTCTGCGAAAACTACGGCGGCGCCTTCACGCTGCCGGAGCGCGGACCGATCGGCGCCAACTGCCTCGCCAATGCCCGCGACTTCCTGACGCCGGTCGCGCACTACGAGGACAAGGACACACCGACCGAGCTTTACGTGAAATGGGGCGGATCGTTGTTCAGGACGCAGTTGCCCCACTCGCCGATCGACGTCGTCGCCTGGCACGGCAATTATGCGCCGTATAAATATGATCTGCGCACCTTCTCGCCGGTCGGCGCGATCGGCTTCGATCATCCCGATCCCTCGATCTTCACCGTGCTGACCTCGCCGTCGGAGACCGCGGGCACGGCGAATATCGACTTCGTGATCTTCCCCGAGCGCTGGATGGTCGCCGACAACACCTTCCGCCCGCCGTGGTATCACATGAACATCATGAGCGAGTTCATGGGCCTGATCTACGGCGTGTACGACGCCAAGCCGCAAGGTTTTGTGCCGGGCGGCATGAGTTTGCACAATTGCATGCTGCCGCACGGCCCCGATCGCGATGCCTTCGAGCACGCCAGCAACGGCGAGCTGAAGCCGGTCAAGCTGACCGGCACCATGGCCTTCATGTTCGAGACCCGCTACGCGCAGCGCGTCACCGCGCACGCCGCGAATTCCGCGACGTTGCAGCATGACTACGCGGATTGCTGGAAGGGCCTCGCGAAGCGGTTCGATCCGAGCAAGCCGTAAGCTTCTTACCCTCTCCCCTTGTGGGAGAGGGTGGCTCGCCGCATAGCGGCGAGACGGGTGAGGGGTTCTATCCGCGCGTGAACCTCTCCTTCGGACTCGCGGACAGATACCCCTCATCCGGCGCTTCGCGCCACCTTCTCCCACAAGGGGAGAAGGGAAAGACCGAGCCAAGTGATGCCCCATCCCAACGACCCCAGCCTCCGCTCCTTCATCGGCGTCGATCCCGCCTCCGATTTTCCGATCCAGAACCTGCCTTATGGTGTGTTCTCGACCGCGGCCAATCCGACGCCGCGCGTCGGCGTGGCGATCGGCGACTATGTGCTCGATCTCTGGGAGCTTGAGCAGGACTCGCGGCTCGACGTGGGGCCGCTCGGCGTGTTCTCGACGCCGTCGCTCAATGCTTTCATGGCCTTGGGGCCAAAGGTCTGGACGAAGACGCGGGCGCGGATCAGCGAACTCCTGCGCGCCGATCATCCCGAGCTGCGCGACAACGAGGAGTTGCGCAAGCAGGCCTTGGTGCCGATACGCGACGCAAGATTGCATCTGCCGTTTGCGGTCTCCGGCTACACCGATTTCTATTCGTCGAAAGAACACGCCACCAATGTCGGCGTCATGTTCCGTGGCAAGGACAATGCACTGCAGCCGAATTGGCTGCATATGCCGATCGCTTACAACGGCCGTGCCTCGACTGTCGTGGTCTCCGGCACGAAGGTGAAGCGCCCGCGCGGGCAGCTCAAGCCGCCGAATGTGGAGGCGCCGAGCTTCGGACCGTGCAAGCGGCTCGATTTCGAGCTGGAGATGGGCGTGGTGGTCGGCCAGCCGTCGCCAATGGGCGGCATGCTCACGGAGCCGCAAGCCGAGGAGATGATCTTCGGCTTCGTGCTGCTCAACGACTGGAGCGCGCGCGATATCCAGCAATGGGAATATGTGCCGCTCGGGCCGTTCCTCGCCAAGGCGTTCGCGACCTCGATCAGTCCGTGGGTGGTGACGCGCGAGGCGCTGGAGCCATTCCGCCTCAACGGGCCGCAGCAGGAGCCGGTGCCGCTCGACTACCTCAAGCAGGGCAAGCCGCAGAACTACGATCTCGAACTCGACGTCTCCTTGCGCGCCGCCGGAGCCAACGCGCCCGCCGGCATCAGCCGCACCAATTTCAAATACATGTACTGGTCGTCGGTGCAGCAGCTGATGCACCACGCCTCCTCCGGCTGCGCCATGAATGTCGGCGATCTCCTCGGCAGCGGCACCATTTCCGGTCCGGAGAAGAACCAGCGCGGCAGCCTGCTGGAGATCAGCTGGAACGGCACCGAGCCGATCGAATTGCCCGGCGGCGCCAAGCGGTCGTTCCTGGAAGACGGCGACAGCCTCGTCATGCGCGGCTGGTGCCAGGGCGAAGGCTATCGCGTTGGTTTTGGCGAGGTCGAGGGGACGATTTTGCCGGCGGAGTGATTGCTGGGAAGCGATGCGACCTCTATCCACATTCTCCGTCATTGCGAGCGTAGCGAAGCAATCCAGAGTCTTTCCGCAGTGGCAGTCTGGATTGCTTCGTCGCAAGGGCTCCTCGCAATGACATGGTGAGAGTCTACCGCTTCTCCGGCGGCACCTCACGTAACCGCGCGCAATGCGTCGCGACGTCCTCCAGACTGTACTTCAGATGCACCCGCTTGTCCGACGGCGCCTGGTTGGTCGTGCACACGCCCGGTCGCCATTCCTGCGTGGGCCTGATCGGGCGCGGCGCAAAACCGCCGCCGCAGTTCGGGCAGACGTTGGAGAGTTTCGTCTCCACGCAGTCCGCACAGAACGTGCATTCATAGGAACAGATCCGCGCATCGGTTGCGTTCGGGGGCAGATCGCGGTCGCAATATTCGCAGTTCGGTCGAAGCTGGAGGGCCATGGCTCAATCTCCGCAGATCGGCCGGGATCATCGCAGATCGCGCGCGCAGCGCGAATGCCGGATTTCCCTCGATTTCAGCCGGGCTTGATTTCCTTCAGCGGCAGACGCGTGCTTTCCTTCAGCCTGTCGAGCACGATCGAGGAGCGCACATGCGCGACGCTCTGGTGCGGCATCAGCACGTCGTTGACGAGGTTGGAGAGGCCCTTGAGGTCGTGCAGCACGGCCTTGAGCACGTAGTCGGCGTCGCCTGTCAGCGAGTAGGCCTCCTGGATCTCGTCGATGCGGTTGACCAGAGTCCGAAACCGCTTGGAATTGTCCGGCGAGTGGGTCGCCAGCGTCACCTGGATGAAGGCGACCACGCCGAAGCCGAGCGCCTCGCTGGAGAGATCGGCATGATAGCCCGCAATGACCTTCTCCTCTTCCAGCCGCATCCGTCGCCGCGAGCATTGCGAGGCCGAGAGCCCGGCGAGGTCGGCGAGCTCCTGGTTGGTGAGACGGCCGTCGTCCTGGAGCGCGCCCAGGATCTTGAGGTCGAAGGCATCCACCAAAGTCATGCGCGTTTCACCCACTTCATGCACAAACTGTGCATATGTTAATCAAAAGCCGTCTCATTTGCACGCCCCTTGCGCGTCCCATGAAGGATAGTTCCTCTCAGCAGCAATTTGGGAGAACACCATGGGTCCGTTTCCGCACGATGCACCGCCGGCCACGATCAGCGCCGAGAATCCGATGGGCACCGACGGGTTCGAGTTCGTCGAATATGCGCATCCCAATCCGCAAGAGCTGCACGCCTTGTTCAAGCTGATGGGCTATGTGCCCGTCGCGCGGCACAGAACGAAGAAGATCACGGTTTATCGCCAGGGCGACATCAATTACCTCGTCAACGAGGAGCCCGGCACCCAGGGTCACGATTTCGTCGCCGCGCACGGCCGCTGTGCGCCGTCGATGGCGTTTCGCGTCGTCGATGCGAAGAAGGCCTATGACCGCGCGATTTCGCTCGGTGCCGAACCTGCCGATGCGTCCTCCGCGCAGAAGACGCTCGACGTCCCCGCGATCAAGGGCATCGGCGGCAGCCTGCTCTATTTCGCTGATCGCTATGGCGCCAAGGGATCGGCCTATGACAGCGAGTTCGAATGGCTGGGTGCGCGCGATCCGCGTCCTGCCGGCGCCGGCCTGTTCTATCTCGATCACCTCACCCACAACGTCCACCGCGGCCGCATGGACGTGTGGACGGGCTTCTACGAGAAGCTCTTCAATTTCCGCCAGATCCGCTTCTTCGACATCGAGGGCCGCGCCTCGGGCCTGTTCTCGCGCGCGCTGACCAGCCCCGACGGCAAGATCCGGATTCCGATCAACGAGGACGCCGGCGATTCCGGGCAGATCGAGGAATATCTCAATATCTATCGCGGCGAGGGCATCCAGCACATCGCCTGCGGCTGCCGCGACATCTACCGCACCATCGAGGACTTGCGCGAGGCCGGTCTGCCCTTCATGCCAGCGCCGCCCGCGACCTATTTCGAGCGGATCGACGCGCGGTTGCCGAAGCATGGCGAGGACATCGCGCGGCTGCAGAAGAACGGCATCCTGATCGACGGCGAAGGCGTGGTCGACGGCGGCCAGACCAAGGTGCTGCTGCAGATCTTCTCGGCCAACGCGATCGGCCCGATCTTCTTCGAGTTCATCCAGCGCAAGGGCGACGACGGTTTCGGCGAAGGCAATTTCAAGGCGCTGTTCGAATCGATCGAGGAGGACCAGATCCGGCGCGGGGTGCTGAAGGTGGATGCGGCGTAGGCGGCCGTTGTCTGGAACGCGGTGGCATTAAGTGCCGCCGTCGTCCTGGCGAAAGCCAGGACCAATTACCCCAGGGAGCGGTCATTGGGCGAACTGGTAACTCCGAGTCTTCGTCAAACCGCGTTGGTGGCTATGGGTCTTGGCCCCCGTGCGCAATTGCGCACTAGGCCAGGACGACCCGGAGTGTGATGCGACAGCGGAGGACTTAACGCTCCGCCTTCCAGGCTTTGGTCACCGCGCCGATCTCCGCCACTTCCGGCTCGCGCACCGCCGATGGAGTCCGCGAAAAGCGCGGCGCCGGCGCCGGCTGCTTCACGCCGTGGCGCTCGACGAAGACGTTGCGGGCGACCATGTGCGGATGCTCGGTCGCTTCCGACATGGTCAGCACCGGCGCGAAGCAGATGTCGGTGCCTTCCATAATCTTGCACCAGTCCTCGCGCGTCTTGCTCTTGAACACCGTCTTCAGTTTTTCCTTCAGCGCGGGCCAAGCCTTGCGGTCCATCTGCGCATCGAAATCGGGGTCGGTCAGGCCGGCGTGCTCGCGCAGCAGCGCGTAGAATTGCGGCTCGATCGAGCCGATCGAGACGAAATGGCCGCAGGCGCATTCGTAGACGCCGTAGAAATGTGCGCCGCCGTCGAGAAAGTTCTCGTTGCGGCCTTCGGTCCAGCGGCCGAGCGTGGTCATGTCGAAGAAGAACGACATCAGCGATGCCGCGCCGTCGCACATCGCGGCATCGACGACCTGGCCCTTGCCTGACCGCGAGGCCTCCAGCAGCGCCGCGAGCACGCCGACCACGAGATAGAGCGCGCCGCCGCCGAAATCGCCGACCAGGTTGAGCGGCGGCACCGGCGCTTCCTTCGTGCCGATCGCGGCGAGCGCGCCGGTGATGGAGATGTAGTTGATGTCGTGGCCGGCGGCATTGGCGAGCGGGCCTTGCTGGCCCCAGCCGGTCATGCGGCCGTAGACCAGCTTTGGATTGCGCGCGAGCACCACGTCAGGCCCGAGACCGAGCCGCTCCATCACGCCGGGACGGAAACCCTCGACCAGCGCGTCGGCATTCGCAAGCAGATCGAGTACCTCCGCGATCGCCGCCTGGTCCTTGAGGTCGAGCTCGACCACCTTGCGGCCGCGGCCTGCGACCGACTTCATGTTCTTCCTGGCGCCGACCCGATCGAGCGTGACGATTTCGGCGCCCATGTCGGCCAGCATCATGCAGGCAAACGGGCCCGGTCCAATGCCGGCGAATTCAACGATGCGGAAGCCCGACAGCGGGCCGGAGGTGCGGACGGAGGAGTTTTGGGCTGATTGATCGAGCACGTGTTTGTTTCCTCGGATCCAAGGCGCATATTGCCGATGGTCGGAAAGCGCCAAGGCGTTCCTCTGCGGGGCGAGTTAATTGGCCGATTAACTTTTCTCGCCTTCACGCCAGTGAGGCAAGCGGTTTTCATGTCGCGTGGCTAAAATAAAACGGCGCGCACCGAAGTGCGCGCCGTGGAAAATTGCGTCGAGGCGCTAAGGCCCGATGGTCAGCGAGCGGCAGCCACCGCGCGCTGCGCCATCACCTTGATCAGGTTGGCGCGGTACTCCGCCGTGCCGTGGATGTCGGCCAGCAGATTGCTCGCCGAAATGCTCACGCCGTCGATCGCCGACGGTGACCAGTTCGCCTTCAGCGCCGTTTCGATGGCCGGGACCCGCATCACGCCGCTTTGCGAGGCGCCGGTGGCGGCCACCCGAACCTCGCCCGACTTCGTCTGCGCGACGAACACGCCGGTCAGCGCAAAGCGAGACGCAGGATGGCGCATCTTTTCGTAGCCAGCCTTCGCCGGAACCGGGAACGACACGGCGGTGATGAGCTCGCCCTCCTCCAGCGCGGTCGTGAACATGCCCTGGAAAAAGTCATCCGCCGTAATCGACCGCCTGTTGGTCTTCACGGTGGCGCCGAGCGCGAGCAGTGCGGCGGGAAAATCCGCGGCGGGATCGTTGTTGGCGATCGAGCCGCCGATCGTGCCGCGATAGCGCACGGCGGGGTCGCCGAGCACCGAAGTGAGATAGGCAATTGCGGGAATCGCCTTCTTCACGTCGGCATTCTGCATGATGTCGAAATAGGTCGTGCCGGCCTTGATGGTCAGCACGTCGCCCGAGAGCTCGACGCCCTGCAGCTCCTTGATCTTGCCGAGGTCGATGACGTCGGACGGACTGGCGAGGCGTTGCTTCATCACCGGCAGCAGCGTCTGGCCGCCGGCGAGGAACTTGGCTTCGCTGCTCTTGGAGAACAGGCTGACGGCTTCGTCAACCGAGGACGCGCGATGATAAACGGTCTGGTACATCTTCGTTCCTCCCTTAAGCCGCGTGGATCGTGCGCCACACCCTGTCCGGGGTTGCGGGCATTTCCAGATTGTTCTTGCCGATCGCATCCGTGATCGCATTGATCACGGCCGCTGACGCCCCGATCGCACCGGCCTCACCGCAACCCTTGATGCCGAGCGGATTGCCCGGGCACAGCGTCGTGGTGTGGGAGAGGTTGAACGAGGGAACGTCGTCGGCGCGCGGCATGGCGTAGTCCATGAACGAGGCCGTGACCGGCTGCCCGTTGGCGTCGTAGATCGCGTGCTCGAGCAACGCTTGTCCGATGCCTTGCACAAGACCGCCATGGACCTGGCCCTCGACGATCATCGGGTTGATCAAACGGCCGAAATCGTCGGCCGCGACGAAGTTGACGAAGGAGGTCTTGCCGGTGCCGGGATCGACCTCGAGCTCGCAGATATATGTGCCGGCCGGGAAGGTGAAGTTGGTCGGATCGTAGAAGGCGCTTTCCTTCAGGCCCGGCTCCATCCCGTCGGGCAGATTGTGCGCGGTATAGGCCGCGAGTGCGACCATCGGGAAGGCGATCGCCTTGTCGGTGCCGGCGACCTTGAACTCGCCGTTCTCGATGACGATGTCGCCTTCCGAGGCTTCCAGCGCATGCGCGGCGATCTTCTTGGCCTTGGATTCCATCTTCTCCATGGCCTTCAGGATCGCGGTGAGGCCGACGGCGGCCGAGCGCGAGCCATAGGTGCCCATGCCGAACTGCACCTTGTCGGTGTCGCCATGGACGATCGAGACCTGACTGATGGGAACGCCGAGGCGTTCGGCTACGAGCTGGCAGAACGTGGTCTCGTGACCCTGGCCGTGGCTGTGTGATCCCGTCAGGACCTCGATGGTGCCGACCGGGTTGACGCGGACTTCGGCGGACTCCCACAGACCGACGCCGGCGCCCAGGCTGCCGACGGCCTTCGACGGCGCGATGCCGCAGGCCTCGATGTAGCAGGACACGCCGATGCCGCGCAGCTTGCCGTCGGCCTTCGCCTTGGCCTTGCGCCCGGCAAAGCCGGCATAGTCGATCGCCTTCATCGCGGCGTCGAGCGAGGCGTTAAAGTCGCCGGTGTCATAAGCCATGATCACCGGCGTCTGGTGCGGGAACTGGGTGATGAAGTTGGTCCGGCGCAGCGCGGCCGGATCGACCTTCAACTGCCGCGCCGCCGTCTCCATCAGACGTTCGATCAGATAGCTCGCCTCGGGGCGGCCGGCGCCGCGATAGGCGTCGACCGGCGTGGTGTTGGTGTAGACCCCGACCACCTCGGCATGGATCGCCGGGATGTTGTACTGGCCCGACAGCAGCGTCGCGTACAGATAGGTCGGCACCGACGACGAGAACAGCGACATGTAGGCGCCGAAATTGGCGTAAGTCTTCACCTTCAACCCGGTGATCTTGTTGTTGGCGTCGAACGCCATCTCGGCATGGGTGACGTGGTCGCGGCCATGCGCATCGGTGAGGAAGGCTTCGGTGCGGTCGCCGGTCCATTTTACGGGGCGGCCGACCTTCTTCGAGGCCCACAGCGCCACCATCTCTTCGGGATAGATGAAGATCTTGGAGCCGAAGCCGCCGCCGACGTCGGGTGCGATCACGCGCAGCTTGTGCTCGGGTGCAATGTTGTAGAACGCCGACAGCACGAGGCGGGCGACGTGCGGATTCTGCGACGTCGTGTAGAGCGTGAAATGCTCTTCCGCCGAATCGTAATCGGCAATTGCCGCGCGCGGCTCCATCGCGTTCGGCGCGAGACGGTTGTTGGTGACGTCGAGCTTCACCACGTTGGCGGCCTTGGCGAAGGCCGCATCGGTGGCGCCTTCGTCGCCGATCACCCAGTCATAAACCTGGTTGCCTGGAGCTTCGGGATGTAGCTGCGGCGCGCCGGACTTGATCGCGGCGTGGACGTCGGCGACCGCGGGCAGCTCTTCGTAGTTCACGACCACGGCTTCGGCCGCGTCGCGTGCGAGATTCTTGGTCTCGGCGATCACGACTGCGACGGCCTGACCGACGAAGCGCACCGTCTCCGGCGCCATTGCCGGCCATGCGCCCATCTTCATCGGGCTGCCGTCCTTGGAGGTGATGGCCCAGCCGCAGATCAGGTTGCCGACCTTGTCGTCGACGATTTGCTGACCGGTCAGCACAGCGACCACGCCCGGCATCTTCAGCGCCTCGGCGGGATCGATCCCCTTCACCTTGGCATGCGCGTGCGGGCTGCGGATGAAATGGGCATGGGTCATGCCCTGCAATTTGATGTCGTCGACGTAGCGGCCCTTGCCGGTAATGAAACGCTTGTCTTCCTTGCGCACGACGCTCGCGCCAATGCCTTCAACGCCCATGTCTGGTCCTCCCGACCGGAATTTGTCTTGACCGCGCTTTCCCTCGAAAGCGGCGGCGATCGTTCTTGTTTCGAGGCGGGCCGCTTACTCGGCCGCCTGCGAGACCTTCATGCGGCCTGCCGCATCCAGCACGGCTTTGACGATGTTGTGGTACCCAGTGCAGCGACAGATATTGCCTTCGAGCTCGTGGCGGACGGTGGCCTCGTCGAGCTGGCCACCATAGCGGTGCACGATGTCGATCGCCGACATGATCATGCCCGGCGTGCAATAGCCGCACTGCAGGCCGTGATTGTCGCGGAAGGCCGCCTGCATCGGGTGCAGCTCGTCGCCCTTGGCGATGCCTTCGATCGTGGTGATGCTGGCGCCGTCGGCCTGTCCTGCCAGCATGGTGCAGGATTTGATCGCCTTGCCGTCCATATGGACGACGCAGGCGCCGCACTGGCTGGTGTCGCAGCCGACATGGGTTCCGGTGAGGTTGAGGTGGTCGCGCAGCAGCTGAACCAGCAGCGTGCGGTCCTCGACGTCGACAGCAACGGCCTTGCCGTTCACCGTCAGTTTGACTGTAGACACGGTTGAAGTCCTCCCGGGATCGATTTTGATTGTTTCTAATTAGAGACAGCGACCCGGAACTTTGCAACTACGATTTTGGCCGCCCGCGTCATGGAAAAGTCATTGATCCAGAATGCCCAACATTGGTTTGGGGGGCGAGTCGGCCGGATCGGGTTGCGGCTCCGGGGCGCCAGCTGGGATGCCAGCCTCTATATCCCTATCCGGCTCGCCTTTGCAGTCCGCCTTGGCCGATAGAGCCGGAAGCTCTGCGGACGCACCGAATTTACCGCCCCTTATCGATTCTGCCTTAGTTTTGCGCAGCCAGGTCAGGGGGCGGGGCGCCACCGGATCTCGGCTGAATGAAAATGGGGGTGGGAATGTCCGGGCGTATCGCGTCGTCGTCGAAGCGCACAATAATGCCGACCCTCAGGTTCCGCGCCAAGATCATTCTGGGCTTTGCCGCGGTGCTGGTGATCTCCGCCGGCAGCATGGCCTTCTCCTATTTTGGCTTCGAGCGGGTCTCGTCCGGGGTCGGGTCCTACCGCACCAGTGTCACCGAGGCCGATCTCGCCCGTAACATCGACCGGGAGCTGCTCGCCTATCGCTCGGCCGTCAGATATTTCGTCGTCACCGGCAAGGAGGACGACGCCAAGACGGCGCTGGACGCGGAGACCGGCCTGAAGAGCGCCATCGACCAGGCGGTCAAGAGCGCCAAGAAGCCGGCGCGGCAGGAAAGTCTGGACAAGCTCGCCAAGGAGTTTTCCAACTTCTCCGCGACCTTCGCGAAAGTCCTCCAGGCCAAGCGTGACAGCGCGCTGCTGGTGCAGAACCAGCTCATGCGCAACGCCAACCTCCTGAAATACAAGCTCGACGACATCGGCAACAATGCCTCCGATTCCGAGGCGCAGGCGATCGAGTTCGGGACCAAGCAGGTCAACGCCCAATTCCAGACCGCGAGCGGGGCGGCGACCAATTTCGTGCTGACGTCCGACCAGGCGATCGCGACCAGCGCGCTGGCGCGGTTGAAATTCGTCGAGAACTCGCTCAACGCGGTCTATTCCATGGACGACAAGATCGTCGCCGGCCTGAAGGACGCCAAGGGATTGCTCGGTGCCTATCGGGAATCGCTGGAGAAACTGATCGCCAACGCCAAGATGATCGACGAGCTCGTCACCGAGATGAGCGGCTCGGCCAGCGCGATCCTTCAGGGTGCCACCACCATGAAGGCGGACCTCGTTGCCGAGCAGCAGCGGTTGGAGTCCGAATCGGAAGCGACCATCGGGAAGACCGAGCAACTGGTGCTGATGCTGGCCGTCGGCGGTACGCTGCTCGGCGCGGTCCTCGCTTTCCTGCTCGGCACCGGCATTTCGCGTCCGATGATCGCGATGTGCAAGGCGATGCGCGAGCTTGCCGCGGGCAATTTCGACGTCGTGCTGCCGGGCCTCGGCCGCAGGGACGAGATCGGCGAGATGGCCGGCGCGGTCGAAGAATTCAAGGTGCAGGCCGTGGCCAAGGCCGAGCGCGATGCCGCCGCCAACGAACTTCAGAACAGGGAGCAGGCCGCAAGCCGTCGTTCCGAGCTGATTCGTTTCGCCGATGATTTCGAGAGCGCGGTTGGTGCCATCGTCTCCAACGTCTCGGCTTCCGCCGTGCAGCTGGAATCGGCGGCCTCGACGCTGACCCGCACCGCCGAGACCACGCAGAGCCTGTCGAGCCAGGTCGCCGACGTCTCCGAGCAGGCCTCCAGCAACATGCAGTCGGTCGCGACCGCGACCGAAGAGCTCTCGGCCTCGGTCGAGGAGATCGGCCGTCAGGTCCGCGATTCCAGCCGCATTGCCGAAGCTGCCGTGGTGCAGGCAAAGGAGACCGATAATCGCATCGGCAAGCTCTCGCATGCCGCCCAGCAGATCGGCGAAGTCGTCAAGCTCATCACGGCGATCGCCGAGCAGACCAATCTTCTGGCGCTGAACGCGACCATCGAGGCGGCACGCGCCGGCGAAGCCGGCCGCGGCTTTGCAGTGGTCGCCAGCGAAGTGAAGTCGCTCGCGAGCCAGACCGCGAAGGCCACCGACGAGATCTCCTCGCACATCACGGGCATGCAAGGCGCCACGGCCGAGTCGGTTGCGGCGATCAAGGAGATCGGCGCCACCATCGGCCAGATCTCGTCGATCTCGACCTCGATTGCGAGCGCGGTGGAGCAGCAAGGCGCCGCGACGCAGGAAATCGCGCGCAGCGTCCAGACCGTCGCACAGGGCACTCAGACCGCCGCCACCGACATCGGCCAGGTCAACCGCGGCGCCGCCGAAACCGGCTCGGCCTCGGAAGAGGTGCTGCATTCGGCCAAGACGCTGTCGTCCGAAAGCACCCGTCTGCGCGCCGAGCTCGACCGCTTCATGGGGAATATCCGGGCGGCGTAAGCGCTCAGCCGTCCCGGCCCCCCGTGCGCGATTGCGCACGAGGCCAGGACGACGAGACCCTGCGTCACGTAACCGCCGGTTGCGGCGCCACAAATTTACCGCAGCTTATCCTTTGCCATTTACCGTGCTCACGCGTCAGGAAGCGGGCTGCTTCCGGGCTGCGCCTGGTTTTCCGCGAATGGAATGGGGTGGGGAATGCCCGTCAAGTCGAAGCCGACCAGATCGAAGCTGCTCACCTTGCGTTTTCGCGCAAAAATCATCCTCGGCTTCGTGGCGGTGCTCGCCATCCTCGCCGTCAGCATGGCTTTCGCGTATTTCGGCTTCGAGCGGATTCAGGCCGCCGTGGCCTCCTACCGCTCCAGCGTCGCCGAAGCGGACCTTGCGCGGACGGTCGATCGCGAGCTGATCGCTTACCAGGGCTTGGCGCGGGCCTACACGCTGACCGGCGCGGCGGATGATGAGACCGCAGCCAAAGCAGCTGAAGAGAATTTGAGGGCCGCGATCGCCAAGTCGGCGGCGGCCACCACGGGCGCAGCCCGCCGCGAGCAGGTCGGCAGGCTCGAGGCCGACTTCAAGAGCTTCACCAAGGTGTTCGGCGAGATCATCACGTTGACGCGCGAGAACGGCAAGATCGCGACCGAGGAGCTCAACAGCGTCGGCAACAAGATCCGGTTCAAGTTCGACGATCTTGCCGATACCGCGGCATTGGCGGGCCTGAACTCGGTTCAGGGTACGGCCAAGGATATCACATCGCAATATCTGGCGGTCTCCACCTCGGTCAGCGCCTTCGTCGCCAAGCCGGAGCCGAAGACCGCCGACGGCGTGACCGCCCGCATCAAATTCCTGGAGACCCTGCTGGTCTCGATCTATGCCAACGACCAGAAGATCACCGACCGCGTCACCGAGATCAGCAATCTCCTCAAGCAGTACCGCGCCTCTTTTTCAAAGCTCACCGAGAACGTGAAGGTCATCGTCAAGCTGAACGGCGAGATGACCAAGACAGCCGCGTCCATTCTCAAGCTCTCGGGTGAGCTGCGATCGGAGCTGACGGCGGATCAGCAGCGCATCGAGGTCAACGCCAATGCCACCATCGGCGAGACCGAGCGGCTGATGCTGATGATGGCGCTGGGCGGCCTTGCCGTCGGCGCTGCGCTCGCCCTGATGCTGGGCAATGGCATTTCGCGTCCGATGATCGCGATGTGCAAGGCGATGCGCGAGCTTGCCGCGGGCAATTTCGACGTCGTGCTGCCGGGCCTCGGCCGCAGGGACGAGATCGGCGAGATGGCCGGCGCGGTCGAAGAATTCAAGGTGCAGGCCGTGGCCAAGGCCGAGCGCGATGCCGCCGCCAACGAACTTCAGAACAGGGAGCAGGCCGCAAGCCGTCGTTCCGAGCTGATTCGTTTCGCCGATGATTTCGAGAGCGCGGTTGGTGCCATCGTCTCCAACGTCTCGGCTTCCGCCGTGCAGCTGGAATCGGCGGCCTCGACGCTGACCCGCACCGCCGAGACCACGCAGAGCCTGTCGAGCCAGGTCGCCGACGTCTCCGAGCAGGCCTCCAGCAACATGCAGTCGGTCGCGACCGCGACCGAAGAGCTCTCGGCCTCGGTCGAGGAGATCGGCCGTCAGGTCCGCGATTCCAGCCGCATTGCCGAAGCTGCCGTGGTGCAGGCAAAGGAGACCGATAATCGCATCGGCAAGCTCTCGCATGCCGCCCAGCAGATCGGCGAAGTCGTCAAGCTCATCACGGCGATCGCCGAGCAGACCAATCTTCTGGCGCTGAACGCGACCATCGAGGCGGCACGCGCCGGCGAAGCCGGCCGCGGCTTTGCAGTGGTCGCCAGCGAAGTGAAGTCGCTCGCGAGCCAGACCGCGAAGGCCACCGACGAGATCTCCTCGCACATCACGGGCATGCAAGGCGCCACGGCCGAGTCGGTTGCGGCGATCAAGGAGATCGGCGCCACCATCGGCCAGATCTCGTCGATCTCGACCTCGATTGCGAGCGCGGTGGAGCAGCAAGGCGCCGCGACGCAGGAAATCGCGCGCAGCGTCCAGACCGTCGCGCAGGGCACCCAGACCGCGGCCACCGACATCGGCCAGGTCAACCGCGGCGCCGCCGAAACCGGCTCGGCCTCGGAAGAGGTGCTGCATTCGGCCAAGACGCTGTCGTCCGAAAGCACCCGCCTGCGCGCCGAGCTCGACCGCTTCATGGGGAATATCCGGGCGGCGTAGCGCTCGACCTTCGCGCCACGCCTCCGCCGTCGTCCTGGACAAGCGCAGCGCCGATCCAGGACCCATTACCCAAGGCGGAGTTGCCGGGCGAACTGCCAACTCCGAGTCATCGCCAAACCGCTCCCTGGGGTAATAGGTCCTGGATCGGCGCTGCGCTTGTCCAGGACGACCTGGCGCTCACTCCCTCCCGAACGCCCGCTTCAGCTCCACCTTTGCCCGCTCCAGCCGCGTGCGCTGCGTCTGCGGCAGCGTCTTGCCGGCGCGGTTGATGTAGAACGTCAGCATCGACAGCGCCGAGCGGTAGGCGCCGGTCTTGCGACGCGCGCTGTGCTCGGCCGAGCGCTTCAACGAAGCCGCGATCTCCTTCGCACTGGTCAGCTTGAACACGCCTTGTTTGAGGTCGAGCGCGTCGCTCTCTTTCGTCACGCGCTGTGACCAGCGCTTCGGTGCGGCGCGTCTGGTGCTCTTGCGCGCCGATGTTTTGCGAGAATGTGTCGTCTTTCTGGCATGAGCCATGCGTCAACTCCTTGCGGCTCCACCGAAAACCAGCGCCGTCAGCGGTCGTTCCTGCTGGAACCCGCCCCTGCCGCAGACGTTGTCGCAGGTGGCAGGCGGAATGCCGCACCCCCTTGATCGGATCGCCCCCATCCACGCCATGTGAACCGGGGCCATGTCCATTGGTCAGATGCAACAACGCGATGGAATTGCAGCGAAGCCCAGCGCCGAACGATGGACCTGTGGTCTCCACGGTGGCCGCGGCCGATCGCATCATCGAAACCAGCATTCCTGCACGGCTTGACGCGCTGCCGTGGAGCGGATTTCACACCCGCGTCGTGCTTGCGCTCGGCATCACCTGGATTCTGGATGGCCTCGAGGTGACCTTGGCCGGCGCGCTCTCCGGCGCGCTGAAGCAAAGCCCCTCCCTGCATTTCTCCAATCTCGATCTCGGCATTGCCAATTCCGCCTATCTCGCGGGCGCGGTGCTCGGCGCGCTCGGCTTCGGCTGGCTGACCGATCGCATCGGTCGCAAGAAGCTGTTCTTCATCACGCTCGCGCTCTATCTCTCGGCGACGGCCGCGACCGCTCTGTCATGGAATGTCGCGAGCTACGCGCTGTTTCGCTTCCTCACCGGCGCCGGCATCGGCGGCGAATATACTGCGATCAATTCGACCATCCAGGAACTGGTGCCGGCGCGCTATCGCGGCTGGACCGATCTCGTCATCAACGGCAGCTTCTGGATCGGTGCCGCCATGGGCGCCGTGGCGGCCATCGTGCTGCTCGATCCCGCGGTGATCGGCCCCGATCTCGGCTGGCGCCTCGCTTATCTCATCGGCGCGGCCATCGGCCTCGTCGTGCTCTTGATGCGGATGTGGATTCCGGAGAGTCCACGCTGGCTGATGATCCACGGCCGTCCCGACCAGGCCCACGCGATCGTCGACGAGGTCGAGCGCTCGGTGCTCGGACACGGCCAGGAGACGAGCCACGCGCGTTTCGCCAGGATCCGCCTGAAAATGCGGACTCACACGCCGATCCGCGAGGTGGTGCACACGCTGTTCTCGGTCTATCGCCAGCGCGCGATGGTCGGCCTCGTGCTGATGATCGCGCAGGCCTTCTTCTACAACGCCATCTTCTTCACCTTTGCGCTGGTGTTGACCGATTTTTACGGGATCAGCGCCGATCATGTCGGCTGGTATCTGCTTCCCTTCGCCGCCGGCAATTTCCTTGGTCCGCTGCTGCTCGGCCGCCTGTTCGATACGCTCGGCCGCCGGACCATGATCATGTTCACCTACGGCGCGTCGGGCGTGTTGCTGGCGCTGTCGGGTTATCTGTTCTCGATCGGCGCCTTGAGCGCGCAAGGGCAGACCATCGCCTGGATGGTGATCTTCTTCTTTGCCTCGCCCGCCGCGAGCGCCGCCTATCTCACCGTCAGCGAGACTTTTCCCTTGGAAGTCCGCGCGCTCGCGATCGCGGTGTTCTATGCGGTGGGCACCGGCATCGGCGGCGTGATCGGCCCCGCATTGTTCGGGGCGCTGATCGACACGGGATCACGCACGAGCGTGTTCGCAGGCTATTTGCTGGGGGCGTTCCTGATGATCGCGGCCGCGATCGTGGCGTGGCGCTATGCCATCTCGGCGGAACGCAGATCGCTCGAAGAAATCGCGCGGCCGCTTGCGTCCATGGAGTAGACTATGAAATCGGAACTGGCTGAATTGGATCTAAAGCGCACCATGGTCGACGATGAAGCGCCCGATGCGGTGCCGGTGCCCCACGCACTCGTGCCGCATCTCAATGAAACAGCGATCCTGCTCGACATCGACGGGACACTGCTCGACCTGATGCCGACGCCGCGTGAGGTGTGGGTGCCGCCAGGCCTGTCGGAAACGCTGAACCGGCTGACGGAGCGCACGTCGGGCGCGCTGGCGATGGTCAGCGGGCGTTCGCTCAACGACATCGACCTGATCTTCGCGCCCGATGTCTTTCGCGCCGTCGCCGGCCACGGCGCCGAGATGCGGCTTTCCATTGACAACGAAGCCGATGCCGTCAGCGCGCCGCCGCTGGATAAGGAGCTGAAGCGGCGGCTCGCGGCGGTGGCCAAGCTCAGTCCCGGCATTCTGCTCGAAGACAAGGGCTATTCGCTGGCGCTGCACTACCGCCTTGCGCCGCATGCGGAGAAAGCGATCTACGAAGCCGTTTCGCTGATCCGCGCCGACCTGCCCAATGCGCCGATCGAGGTGCTGCCCGGAAAGTTCGTTTGCGAGATCAAGCATTCCGGTTTTACCAAGGCGACCGGCGTGCGCGAGTTGATGAAGCACGAGCCTTTCAAGGGGCGCCGTCCGATCTTCATCGGTGATGACGTCACCGACGAAACCGTGTTCGCGATCATGCCCGACATGAATGGGCTCGCCTTTTCGGTTGGTCGCCGCGCTATGGGGGTCAACGGGCACTTCGACGCCCCGAACGATGTGCGCACGTTCCTTGCGCGGCTGCTCGACGACTCAAGGTTGGAATAAGGCACCGACATCTCGGAGCCACATATCGCGTGCGTAATTCCTCCAGCGCGTCGCTTCATGCTGCGCGCGCCACGGTTCCAAATCCGGCTTTGTGTAGCGAAATCGTCAGGTTGCCTGGAGGTAAACCGGTTCCAACGCGCACGCCCGATTTTGGTTTCAATTGGTGCAAAGGATGATCAGGAACCATATTGATGAACGGCAGTTAAATGGGGTGGAATGAAACAGGAGGGGACGACCTGTGAACTTAGTCGTCGTTTCGAATCGCGTCGCGCGCGGCAAGCCCAATGAGCCCATGACGGGCGGTCTCGCGGCGGCCTTGCTACCCGTTGTGGAACATTCGGGCGCGATCTGGGTGGGTTCCTCGGGCCGTGTGCGTGACGGTCATCAGAAGGAGCCGTTTGCCGAGATCGAAGCACTGGGTTCGGGCGCGATTGCGACGCTGGACCTGCCGGCGGCGCACTATGGCGGCTATTACGAGGGCTTTGCCAATTCGGCGCTGTGGCCGGCGCTGCACTCGCGCAGCGATCTGATCCGCGTCTCGCGCGACGACTATGTCAGCTATCGCGAGGTCAACGCCTTCATGGCGCGCGCCTTGATGCGCTTCCGGAAAGCGCAAACCGCGTTCTGGGTGCAGGATTATCATTTCCTCGCGCTCGGTGCGGAGCTGCGGGATCTCGGCGTCGACGATCCGATCGGCTTCTTCCTCCATACGCCATGGCCTGTCGCCGCGGTGATGCAGGGCGTGCCCAATCATCGTGAGCTGATCACGGCGATGCTGGCCTACGACCTGATCGGCTTCCAGACCAATGACGATTGCCAGAATTTTCTCAGCTATGTCGCGGGCGAACTCGGCCTCGCCGTCGAAGACGGCGTTGCGATCTCGCAGCATGGCCGAACACGCTGCGAGGTGTTTCCGATCGGCATCGACGCCGAGAAGTTCGCGCAATACGCGGCGAAGTCGGCGTCGCATCCGGACGTGTCGCGGCTGCGCCGCAGTCTCAACGGCGAGCGGCTCGCGATCGGCGTCGACCGGCTTGACTATTCCAAGGGCCTCGTCAACCGCATCAGCGCGTTCGATCGGCTCTGGACCGAGCATCCGCACTTTGCGCGCAGCATTTCGCTGCTACAGATCGCAAATCCCTCGCGCGGTGCCATCGAAGCCTATGGCAATTTGCAGAACGAGGTCGCGCGGCTCGTGTCCGACGTCAACGGCCGCCACGGCGAGGCCGACTGGACACCGATCCGCTATCTCAACAAGGGCTTTAGCCAGGCCGTGCTCGCGGGCCTCTATCGCACCGCGCAGATCGGCGTGGTGACCCCGCTGCACGACGGCATGAACCTTGTCGCCAAGGAATACGTCGCTGCGCAAAATCCGGCTGATCCCGGCGTGCTGGTGCTGTCGAAATTCGCCGGCGCGGCCAACGAGCTCGACGCCGCGCTGCTGGTCAATCCGCATGACATCGACGGCATGGCGCGCGCGATCGCGGTCGCGGCGGCGATGCCGCTCACCGAGCGCAAGATGCGCTGGGATGCGATGATGAAGAAGCTGCGCGGCCACACCATCCAGCAATGGTCGGCGGATTTCGTCGCTGAACTGGAGAAGTGCCGGACGGAGAAGGCTGCAGTCGCGCCGCTCGCCAACCAGCCGCCGCAAGCGCTGCGCTGGCTCAAGTCGGCGATCTCAGGCGTGCGGTTGATCTAGTCTTCTTCTCCCCCGTTCTTTACAGCGAGGGCAGGGGCGAAGACGACAGCCTCAATAGCAGTACGACACGCCCTCCAGAATCGCACACTGCCGCTTGTTCGGCGCGTTCGGATCGTCGAGCGGCACCATGCCCTTGCCCTGGCCGACGAACACGCCGGGCCCGACATGCACTGAGCTCTTGTGGCCGATGATGACGCTTTGATGCGGCGTCGCGCTCGAGCGCGTGCCGTCCGGCCAGAGGATGGCATCGCCCGAAAGCATCCCGCGCCGTCCGTCGTCACAGCTGACATCAACCCCGTGCCGGGTGCAGACCTGGGCGGCGGCCGGTCCGGCGAAGGCAGCGGCAAGGGCCCAAATCAGGCTCAGCGCGGCAATGGTGTTGCGGATGGTCATGGTGCCCCCGGACGTGTTTGACGGTCTTGAGTGAATCGTCGCGCCAAACCCGCCGCCGGTTCAGCGGGCGGCCGGTTCCAAGCGTCGCCGTGGCGCCTGATATTGTCTATAAAGTACAATATCTTACGGAAAAATCATCCGATTTCCCCGCGATCCCTTGCAAAATCACCGGCGCCCCTTCAAGAGAGTGCGCTCCGGAGAGATGGCCGAGTGGCTTAAGGCGCACGCTTGGAAAGCGTGTGTGCGGGAAACCGTACCGTGGGTTCGAATCCCACTCTCTCCGCCATGCATCATTGTATCTGTTGAACTATTTTCCATTTACCCGGACCGACCCCCAGCTGCACCCCCGGGGTGGGCCCTAGGCAGTACGTCTTCCGAGTCTTGTAACGTTAACCACCTTGAAGGTCTGATGCGCGGCCGCTCAGCAGCGCTTGACTCTGAGTTCTTGGTTCGTTCTATTCGGGCAGCATCCCAGGTTTGCTCATGCCCACACTCGAATATCTCCGCTCGGAAATCGGGCATATGCGCGCGCAGATCGGCCGCCAGCGCAAGGAAATCCTCCAGCTTCAACGGGCCGGGGTATCAGCCGCTTCGGCTGAGACCCTGCTTCAGCGCATGCTGAGCAAGGTTGACGACCTTTGCGCCGAGCGAGACCGGCAGGTGCGGGCGGCGAAGGAACGCCCGACCTATGCGTCCGGCAAGCCGATAAGAGGCACTCCGGCAAACCGAAGGATGTGATGGATAACCTTCGGCGGTTTCCGGCGCCGTGGGTGACGGTGGAGGAGGAGCAATGTTTCCGCGTGAAGGACGCAAACGGCTTCTCCGTCTGCTCTGTGCCCCAACGCGAACACCTTCACCGGCGCCGGTACCAAGCCGGTATCAATATGCCGAGCAATTCCTTACCCGAGACGAGGCGAGAAGGATTGCAAAGGCAATCTCCCGGTTGCCGGAGCTTTTGAAGAGGCCCCAGTACTGAGAGCGTTCCTCCTGAAGAACGCTGTATCACACCGCGTTCGCTAACCGTTCGGCGGCCGTTCTCGTTGACGTTGAAAATACAACCTAGAATCTCAATTGCGGTTGTATGTGAGAGCGCCTGGGAACGGCGCATGAGCCTCGCGGTTGGAGAGTCCTCAGTAAGGTAGGTAGACTGCCCCGCCGTCGGCTCCCCCCACCGACGGCGGGCTTTTTTGTGAGTTGCGTTAGTGGCAAAGCGTACCCGAGCACCGGCCAAGAAGCCGCGAGCTTCCATGCCGGGCTTTATCGGTCCCCAGCTTGCGACCCTGAAGATGAAAGCTCCTTCGGGGGCTCAGTGGATTCACGAAGTCAAATACGACGGCTACCGCATCCAGCTCCACATCGACGGCAACAGCCGGAAGGCCTTCACCAGGAACGGCCATAACTGGGTCGACCGGTTCTCGGTCATTGCGGGCGCCTTCGACATCGAAGGGCAAGCCATTGTCGATGGTGAGGTGGTCGTCATCCACGAAGAGCGCACCAACTTCTCCGAACTCCAGGCAGACCTCGGCAGAGGCGACCAGGACCGCCTCGTTTTCTTCGCCTTCGATCTCCTGTGGCTGGACGGCGTAGACCTTCGGAAACATGCGCAGCTTGCCCGCAAGGAGCTGCTGAAGCAGCTGATAGAAGAAAACGGGCTGGAAGCGCCCATTTTTTACAGCGAGCACCACGAAGGTGATGGGCAGGCGCTGTTCGAGGCGGCGAGCAAGCTCAACTACGAGGGCATCGTGTCCAAGCGGGTTGACGCACCGTACCGGTCGGAGCGGGTTGAGGCCTGGCAGAAGATCAAGACGGTGCACCGCGAAAAATTCCCTGTTGTTGGTTTCGTCAAGGACCCGTCCGGCGTCGCCGCGCTCTACCTCGGCAAGCAGGAGGGCAAGGAGCTGCGGTATATGGGGAAGGTCGGCACGGGTTGGAGCCGGACGAAGTCGGCGGAGATCCGCAAGGCCCTGGATACCGTCGTTAGCCCGAAGCAGAAGCTCACAAAGCCCATCAAGAAGCCGAAGGCCACGTGGGTCGATCCGAAGTTCTACGCCGAGATCGAATACCGGGACATCACCTCTGAAGGCCTGCTGCGCGCCAGTTCATTCAAAGGGTTGTCCAAGAAATAACTGATGTACATTTGACGCCTCAGCACGCGGGCTAGTGATACCTCTGCGTGAGCGATGAAGATGCGGTGGCCTTGAAGCGCCAACGCTCCAAGCAGACGGGCTCTGTTGAAGCCTCTCGCCATTGCTGCCAAAGGCAGGACAAGCTCACAACGGGGCCAAGCAGGGCTCCTGCTCGAGCGCACCTATAACGCAGATTAAGCGATCAGCGCAGAGGCGCCAGCTTCATACGCAGCGGTAGGAACGGGGCGAAGCAGGTCAAGTTTTCCAAGCTATATGTAACCTCCCCAGACTAGGCCTCCGCCCTTCCGGAGGCCTTCCTTTTGGGAACACACCGTTCTTACGGGCGTTTTCCTTGCCAGTGAGTGGAGTATCGGCATGCCGGACCGCGTAACCCAAGTGGTAAAAAAAGCCCAAGCCATCCTGGCTCGCTATGTCGAGCCTGGCCCGAGGGACTGCGAGAAGACGATCAATGACCTGCTGACCGTTCTTGACGATGAACGGCTTGTACAGGCGATGGGGGAGGAACATGAGCGACAATCTCACCAAACGGGACCAGCGCGACCGTAGCAAGATCAACATGCATGAAGACTTCGAGGTCAAATATTGGACCAGGGAGCTTGGTTGTCTCCAGCGACGAGCTGCAGAAGGCCGTCGACAAGGTAGGCAATTCGGCCGCCGCGGTTCGCAAAGAATTGGCGGCGTAACCGAGGCGCGCGGTATGCTTGCGATCTTTGGAGCAAGGCCCGCGCGCTTTTTCATGCCATGACGATCCCAACTGTCCCATCTGCTTTGGCTTAGGCTTTGTCTGCGAGAACCACCGGGACCGGGCATGGAGTGCAGAGCTCGGCTGCCAGTGTGGTGCCGGTGATCCGTGCGGTTGCAATTCCTCCGACGAAATCAAATCAAGGCATTGAAGAGCCTGACGCAAGCCACGTTATTCCCAATCCAGACGGAAAGAAGCGTCGTCATTGAACGGCAGACGACATCGAAGTGTGGACGCGCTATCCCGACGCGACGTTCGCTTTGATTGCGGCGCCAACGACAGAGCAATCGTTAGCGAAGATTACCGGCTTGGCGCATCCGACATCGGCGATCCTCACAGTAAGACGGCCGGCAGTCGTCGCCTGCGGCATGGCGTAAGACGGGCTGCCCGACGGGTGGTGTACAGGACAGAGGGCAGTCGAGAGCGTTTGGCCGTGATCGTGATCTGTGATTGCGGGCATATTCATCCAACTCGCTTTGCCACTTCGGCAACGATCAAACCCCGCTCCTGTAAATGAGCCTTTTGAGTCTCAATCAGAGTGTCGAGGACGGACAACGCGAGAGCAAGATCGCGCCCCTCGCGCTTGAGTCGGTTTATCAGCGTCTCTTGCTGGCTGATGTGTTGCTCGCCTTCATGAAGGCGACGCTCGGCCAAGGCTAAGAGTGCGCGGAGGCGCGGCAGCGGTCTCCCTTGCCTTCGCTCTGGCTCAAAGCGACCGAGCCGCCGTGGACCACACCACACTTCGATCGGTTGGTTCGCCACCCCGGCAGAGCCAAGCTGAAGAGCCTCTTCCGCGCTGCCGCACTCGATCTCCTGCACGTCCAGCGTCTTGCCCCAGTCGTCGAGCGTGAAGATATGGCAGCGCATCGAACTTTTGCAGCTGTTGCTCAGTCAAAGAATTCCGACACGGGCCTAGACGTTCCTTAAGGATTTACCGGTTCAGCACCTTCGGTCGGCTTTCCCGGTTCCCGAATTAACTTCCAGCCTGCACATCAAGCTTAATTTGAACCTTAGATTGCGGCGAGCCTTCCGCGGGTTATCTTGGCGCATCGGACATTGCTCCCGTCCGGGTCCACCCATGGCGAAGTCGTCGCGCCAACATATTCGACGCGACGCTTCGTTCGATTGCAGGCCATTTCGTTGAAAAGCCAGCCGGACCACGAACCGCTTGATCTCGTCGAGATGCGTCGGCAACTCACCGGACTGCGTTCGCAACATTCCGACAATTTTCGAATAGCGTCGTTGTTGAACCGCTTCCTCGTGAAGATCGCGTTTCTGTCAGAGCCGAGGGACGTCGCGCACTCCCAACATCTTCGGTCTGAGTTCGCACGTACGCTACAAAAGGTTGGAGAGATCGCCTCGCGGTCTCCATCAGTAAAGCCATCAGACGCCGGCAAGCAGCCTAAGTAACATTAACGCACGGACGTTCTTGCGCCTGCCGCTGGCGGAGCCGACGCTGGATGCAGTCGCGAAGTCGTCCTCGTCTCGCGTAACGGCGCCTTCGCGGCGAGGGGTCGCCGCCGTCACAAGCGACGGCCCCGCCCATGATCAGCTCTAGTGACCGCGCCCTACTGCTCGGGGCACAAACGGCAGTCTCGGAGAAAACGACTTCGCGATCGCGAGAACTGCGGCTCCGTCAGTTTCGAGTGCGATCTTCTGGGCGAGCATCACATCGCCAATCGCCAACGCCCGTTCGGGGAGGAAGCACCACCCCACCTTAGGCTCCAGTTTTTCATCCAGCTCCAAAACATTACTCATCGTGCCCTGATAAATTCGGTATCGACGGCCAGTAAGAGAACCAGCGACTTCAAAAAAGCCATTGGCATCAAATTGCGCGCGCTGTTCTGGAGATAACCATTCCCGCAAAAGACGACGTGCACGCGCTTCCGGGCCATTTTGCTCGTTGAAGCTCCGATAGAGGGCACGCAGACGCGCGCCCTGGGCGACGTTACGTCCGAACAAAAACATCTTTGGTGCTGTAACGGTTCTAACCGCCGACTAAGTGCGGATAGAACAGCGTTTCCTCCGCTGTTGGATCAAATGACCGTATCAGCTTGAGATCGCCGGCCGGCGTCCGAGTGGCAGCGGTAAATCCTTGGCCGGTAAATTTCTTGAAGCGCCGCTCAGCCTCGGCGAGCCCGTTGAGGTCGTCTTGCTCAAAGAAATGTCTGCTGTCGCCTGAGCTGTCCCCTACGATCTGGGTGGCCATGGAAGAGAACTCCGCGATCCTTAGCCTCCGATGAAAAACAAACCTCGCCCCGGTGAATAGTGTTCCTGCTCTCGGCAAATTTCGATGTGCCTTCTTGTTAGTCAGCGGTCGTTTGGCTCGCTGAGATGGACGAAGACCTGATCCGCCGCGACCTGACGGCGGCACAACGGGGTAAGCTGGTCGCAAAGCGGAAAGCGGCTTAGAGGCGGTGCATCTGGAGACGAGGAAGGGCGGCGACAAGCAGATCAAACCGCAAAATCGGCGGTAAGGACAAGTTCGCCAAGGACACGGCGGAAAAGAGCGGAGAACCACTTCGCAGTGCCGAGCGGAATTTTAGGCGCACTCGGAAGCTAGGTCCCGATCTTGGACCATGTTCAACACGTCGCGTACCAGCCGTCAGGAAATGGAACGAGCAGCCAGGAGCCGTCCTCAATGTTATCGTTTGCAGCTGCGGGTCTGCTGGGCGCCCGAGGCTCGGAGGCGAACTCATCCACCTCAGCGGCACTGGCCGCGTCACGTTTTTCGGCTAAATCTCTTTGCATGAATAAAACTCCCCACCGGGGCACCAACAAATTGGCAGCGTCTTCAAAAAATATCGGTCAAACTTTAGGCGACAAGATATCACACCCTTCGGCAAGCGATAGGAGCGCGGCGCTGTCCTTTTTGCACGCTAGGCCATGTACCTATTAAGCGGCTGGCCGCCTGTTGTCCGGACCGCCAACAGCGGCCGATGAGCCGATGGTCTCCGAGGTCGCAGACTTTGGCTTAGGCCAACAGACGAAAGGGTGGCGAAGCAAGGGGGGGACACGAAGGTCACCAGCTTTCAGTCTGCTCAACAGTGGCAGAGACCGTCAGGAGAACGCCGCCGTCATTCCTAACGACTATCGCGATGGTGCCCGGACGAGCAGCAAGGGTAAAATCGCGCACGGCCTCGCCCAGGGCAACCATGGCCATCCTGTGAGCTGCAACAACGCTCTGCATGTCCTGGCCGAACTCGTCGAGAGTGACCCGTTCCGCTTCATGATAGTCGAAATGAAAACGCGGCATTTGGCGCTAAGTTAGTAAATGCCCGGCCGTTCCTAAAACCCTGAGCCAGATTTGCTGAGAGTTGATCCTGCGCTTGGGTTCAACTCATGCAGATATTCAGGGCTGAACTCGGCTACAGCTTGCAGTTCGTCGGCGCGGAGCAGAGTAACGGTGTGGTTTTCCCATTCGATGAGGCCCAAACCCCTGAGTTCCTGGATCGTCCTGTTCACGTGAACTATCGAAAGCCCACATGCATCGGCAACATCTTGCTGGGTGAGCGGGATCCGGAAGCTGCCGTTGTCCGCCAGCCCAACGAATTCCATGCGAGTGGTAAGCTCGCACAGAAGATGCGCGAGTCGACCTAAGGCTTGGCGGGCTCCGAGATTCTCAACCCATTCGCGATAGATGGCCGCCTGTATCAGCGTTTCGCGCCAAAACGCGTGTGTAAGTCCGAGAGATTCGGTCATCATCTCTCTGAGAGATGAATGAGACACAGCGGCTATCGTCGAATTGCCTACGCTGCACAGATCACAATCTGCAATCGGCAGATGCAGGGTAGGCAAGTCGGGCATGTCCCCAGCCAGGTAGAATGACGAGATCTGATTTCGATCATTCACCACTCTTTGCCGAGCTAGAAAGCCGTCGATCACAACGATGCAGCTGCTGGGCTTGTCTCCCTCGCGCATGGCGTATTCGCCATCAGCCAGGGACTTCACTTTGTATGGTATGCGCGCGAGTCTAACCTTATCGCGTTCGAATAGACTGCCGACTGCCTGTAGGCGCGCTATTAACTTGCGGTGCGGCATGATCACTCCCTTGCACATGCAGGCGGGAGCGCGACCTCTCTCAGCCACCGACGCCTACGGACAAAGCCTCGGCCGGTGATGCTTCAGTAAACCATGAAATTCGCCAGCGTTCCTAGATTCTTCGGCAACGAAGATCGCTTTCTCGCGCTCCAGCCAGATCCCGCCGATACGAATATCCGCTTCGAGCCGCCGATCACGGCTAAGGTGGGGGACTTGCGCGCTTTGCGTCGGTAAGCCGACGTTCCTGAGTAAACGTCCTAGCTCGGCGGCTTCCGACGTGGCTTTCCAGCCTGGTTCCTCAACAGCGGGCGCATGACGTCGATGCTGGTGATGCTGTTTTCAAATCCGGACGGCAGCGGCATCTCGTCTGGCGCGGCATCGTTGCAGGCCGGGCAGGGGTCGCCGGCGCCGCCGCAGCCGCAGGCCTTTGGCCCCTCCCAGGGGCGGTCGGGATGGTATTCGCAAACCCAGTGGGTGCCGTCGCAGCGGGCGCATGTCACGTCCGGTCCTCCATCAATGCGCCGCGGGCTCTTCCTCGATCTCCTGCCCGTGCAGATGGTCGAGCACGTCACCGAGGTCGCGCATATCCAGCATCTTGTCGCAGATCGTGCAGCGGATGAAGTGGTTGCTCTCGCCTTGAGGCGCAGGGCCTTCCGGCTTGCCTTCCCGGAACATCACGCAGCTCCCCGCAACGGCAGGCGCGAGCTGTACGTCAAAGCGCCTGGTGGCATTGGCGCTGATGAAGCCCTGCAGGGCGGCCGAGACCTCGTCATCGCTGTCGACCGCGCGCTGGGCCAGCGCGTCGGCGATGTCGGAGGTGGCGTCGCGCGACCATCCTTCGCTCGCGTTGAAGCACACGATACGGACCGGATAGACATACTGGCCGGAGAGGAGGCCTTGCAGCACTGTTTCGAGATCGGTCTGCTGTTCGTCCGTCTCGCGCCAGGCGCAGCCGGCGCGCGCGCCAAAGTCTTCGAGCACGATGTACACGATGTAAATGTCTCGGTCGAGACGGTCGGTTGGCACGATCGAGGGCGAGGAACCCATACACTTACTCCGATACTACGGACGGCCGAGAGGCGGCCCCAGCTTGGGGGGCTGGTGGGGTAGGCCGGGGCCGCTCCGCCAGCTCAGGCGGCGAGCCGGCGATGACTCAAACGCCGCCGCTCCTTGTGGTTCCACTTAGCTGGGTCAACCCGGAAAATCCCCAGTCGCGCGAGCTTGCGTTCTTCTATCCTTCCTGGTCTCGATAGCGGGCGAGCTCCGCTCTTGCGAGTGCCCGGGCCTGTTCAAGCGCTTCTGCCCCGGTCAATAGGCTCGGTGCAAGCCGCCGTCCCGCGATATCGTCCCAATAGAAGTAAACGCTCGGCCGACCATCGGCGAAATTGACTTCATAGCTGCCGGTTAACGGCACAGCTTCGTGCTTACGGATGCGAACGGGAGTGGGTGGCATCGTCTGGATATTGCCTCGCATAAGTTCTTAGCAACCGGCGCGACAAGGTTCGTGGCTGATCGCGTGCCGGTTCATGCTGGCAGCCGCACCGCAAATACGAAGGCCGCAGCGGGAGGTTTAAACCGCTGCGGCCCGCGCATTGCCAAAAAAGCCCGGGTCAAATCGAAAGTAAAATATGCAGCCAGCCCCGGTGACAAAATCCTGCGCTAACTTTGCCCCGTTTGCAAACACAATTTCTGCGGAACCGAAATCCATCTTGCGGGCACTTAGTTCCGAGAACGGGAACAGTTTTGCTATTCTCGCGCGCGAAGGACCGTGGCGCATGCAAAATCACAAACCTAAGCGGTGCAGAGAGGGCGAGGTACAGACGCTGATCAAAATGGTCAACGCGGGCTCGACCGCGACCGAATAGCCACCGCGCTTGGAAGGTATATCGCTTCGGTGAAACGTCTGGCCGGAGACATGGGCCTTTGCTGGGGAGCGAGAGGGGCGCTGGGAGATAGCAGGCAGCTCCGGTCGGCGCCACTTCTGCCGAGGTTCACGCTCGCGGGTCTGTGTCTCTTCTAGTGGGCCGCATCGAGCGCTGCCATACTGAATGCGACTACGCTTGCAGCAGCCAAGGACCAGAGCGCTATAGCGATCTCTTTTGGCCATGGTCGTGGCCTCCTGACGAAAGCCGCCTCACCCTTACTGCCGGACGAGCCTAGAGCGCATACCGATCAGCATTGTGTAGGCAAGCCGACGCCAAATCAGGTTCATCAGGACGAGCATGTGGTATCCCCGTATTTTATGCGGTCAGCTTCGACCTGTTATGTTTCAAGAAGATTTCGCCGGGGTGCGAAATGGCTTCATCCGGCGATAAACAGGAGGCCCGCCGGTCTAGGCTGGCGGGCTTGTTCTCGAGCGTTCTCGACGGTTGGGATGGATCAAGGAATTTAGTCCCAAAGAACAAAGCGCGACTCCAAATATCGAAGTTCGATCACAGCGGCTTGAGGGAACCCGCCCGGAATTTTCGCGTTTGATCGGCGGTTGTATCATCGTGGAGAGAAAGCCATGGGATCGCGCCACCGCCTCGTGCAATCATCCCCACTTGAAACACGGCTTGCCGAAGAAGCGAAGCGCCTCCGCGAGGAAGCTAAGTCGCTTCCACATGGTAGCGCACGGGAGGACATGATCCGCAAAGCCCGCCAAGCCGAAACCGGATCACACATGAGCGAATGGCTGAGATCCCCCGGCCTGCAGCCACCGGAATAGACGCCCCCGGATTTCCGCTCCTGCCCTCTTTTGGCAACGCCTATAACTTAGGCTATTGGAACGTGTGTGCACTTTCGCACTTAGTGAGTCCTCTCGGCGAGGGCAGTAGCGTGGACCGCGACTTTAAGAACGAAGTCTTTTCCAGCTATCGGCCAAATCCAACTAAGCCCTGCAACCACTGTGGCCAAAGGCCAGCCCTCGCGGTGAAGATGCTCAATCCCCAGACCGGGGGGATCGTTCGCATGTTCAAGTGCCAGTGCGGTGAGCAAACTTGGACCGAGGACAAAGAGTAGGGCGCCTCAGTTGCCCGACGCTGGCCTATTGAAGCGCCTTCGATCCACTGCCGCACGAACTTCGAACAGACTTCGAACAGGGTGACTATCGATCCGATCGGCGCCCAGCGCAATGGCCGCCATAGTGAACATCATGCCAGGCACGAATCGCCCCGCTGCTCACAGGCCCTAAGTACCAAAGTGGACGGCGATCGCTAACAGCCTAGCCGGCAGGGTCGTTCCCTTTCGGCTCTTGCAAGAATTTTGGCATGTTTCCACGCGGTTCGCGATCACGCAGGGCCGGGCGTTCGGACGGGTCGCGGCCGAGCTTGGACTGCAGCTCGACGAGGTCGGTGAAGACGTCGGCCTGGCGGCGCAGCTCGTCGGCGATCATCGGCGGCTGGCTCGCGATCGTGGAAATCACGGTGACCCGCACGCCGCTGCGCTGAACGGCCTCGACCAGGGACCGGAAGTCGCCGTCACCCGAGAACAGCACCATCTGGTCGATGTGCTCGGCGAGCTCCATGGCGTTCACGGCGAGCTCGATGTCCATGTTGCCCTTGACCTTGCGCCGGCCGGAGGCGTCGATGAACTCCTTGGTCGCCTTGGTGACCACGGTGTAGCCGTTGTAGTCGAGCCAGTCGATCAGCGGCCGGATCGAGGAGTATTCCTGATCCTCGATGATCGCGGTGTAGTAGAACGCCCTAAGCAGCGTCCCGCGGCTCTGAAACTCCTTCAGCAGGCGCTTGTAATCGATGTCGAAGCCGAGAGTTTTTGCCGTCGCGTAGAGATTGGCTCCATCGATGAAGAGCGCGATCTTGTCGGTAGAGGAATGTGACATTCAGTTCACGCTTTCGGTGAAGCAGCGCGGATTAGGTTGAAAGCATCGCGAGCGCGCGACGCGGAGGCGGTCGTAATGTATATAGATCACTATCGAAGATCGTCGAGGAGGCGGATGCTTTAAGCTTCAACTATTTCCAAATGGTATCACGCCTTGGAAATCTGACATTAGCCGAAAGTTGGTCTGTCAGATTTGTAATGTGTCCTGTCTATTTCCAGGTGCTTGTTTCAGGGTGCTCGCGCCGTGACCGTTGGCGATTTCGCTCTGGTTTGATCTTTGGATCCACCGGCGCGGTCGCGGCTGGCGGTGGTCTGTCTCAGCTTCAGGCGGTGACGTTCTCCTGGTCGGAACGGAGAGAAGCCGACCCGTAGGATGGCAGCTCGAGCCGTGTTCCAGTTGCTGCTGACCGCTCCTTACTGCGACGGAATGAGATCTAAAGATAGGTCGGCACCGTGGCGTCGAGCTGAATGCCAGGAGGGGCGTTCGGCGGTGGATCGCTTAGGCCCACAAGGATGTCGCGGCGATTGAGACGGGTCTGCAGACGGGGGCGGGACCGGATACGTTCGAAGGACTGGTGCACCGAGCAGACCGGCGCCCGTGGTCGGTTATCGGACCAGCCGGACGTTCCGCATCTCCAGGATTTGAGCCGCTGTTCACTTCGCCGCTCGTACCTGCGCCCGCAGTGTTAGAGGCAACGTGGGCCATGCGCTCGATTGGAACCTCTTCCAGGATTGGCGTGTTCACGGCAAAGAATAGGAGTTTACCGATGAACAGAATGCTTGTGTCGCTCGGGACAGCAACCTTGATGGCGCTCTCAATTGCCAACGCATCCGCGAAAGATAAGCAAAGCGAGACGTTCCTCAAGAAAGCAATCGAGGGCAATTTCGCTGAAGTGAGCATGGGAGAGCTGGCCCAGCAGAACGGTCAAAGCGATGCCGTCAAGTCATTTGGCAGAATGCTTTCCACGGACCACGCTGCCGCCAACCAGAAGGCTTTAGATGCCGCCCAAGGACTTGGAATGAACTCACCAAGCGGACCAAATCCGAAGCAAAAAGCCGACCATGACAAGATGTCGAAACTGTCCGGCGCGGGCTTCGATAAGATGTTCGCGACTCACATGGTCGCAGACCACCAAAAGGATATCGCCGAGTACAAGAAGGCGTCACGGAGTAAGGATGCTGCCGGAGAATATGCTTCCGGCCAGATAGATACGTTGCAGAAGCATCTGGACACCGCCAAATCGCTGAAAGCCGGCAATTGATCCCCGACGCGTTCATGGAGACGCGCGAAGACTACTTGCTCCGGCTGGCAAGCGTTTTCGATGATATCGGCGCGCGCCAGCAGGTGATAATTCGGGACCGGTATATCGAACACGCGTTCGGCGGGAAAGGTGGGCTCGCACTTGCGGAGGCCTAAGTCTTCGCCTGCGCTCAGGCACGGCTGCACGTTTCGTTACGACCGGATAGAGCAGCAAGGCGTGTTCACCCGGTCATGTCCCGCCGGCGGACGGGTTTAACCTTGGCGTTGGTTCGGTCTTCTGATGGAAGTTTGGTACTCGCCGCCCGCTCGACGGCCGGTTGATCAGTTTCGCGTGCCGCGGGTTCTCGCACTTCGGCCGCTCGGCGCTTTCTTTGAAACGCCCATCCGACCAATCCCGCCAGCACGAGGACGGCCCCGGCGAGCATCAACCAGTGTGGGTATTCGATCCCGGAGAGCATCGCTGTCCCCGCTAGTGCTCAGCGCTCACTTTCGTGCCGCAGCGGCTAGGTATGCAACCGTTTTTGATGGCAATGGTTTCGGCGACAGTTGGATTGTTGGGCCGAAAGTGCGTTGCCGCCAACCATAAGACTCCGACGATGCAGAGAGTCGTCAAAGCGGCGCCTCCCACGCTCACCGAACCTCTCAACAACAACTGCCCCAACGCGCGAAACATGATATCCGCATAGTCGGAAATGCTTAACGAAAATACTGCGCCCGATCAACGGCGCACAGAAACCCGCGTCGCATCGCGCGGCATCCTATCAGATCGAGGTTACGTGGAGCGAGAGCGCTGTCGGATGACCGAGTAGGTGCCCGCTATTGCGTGCTTAGCGACAAGCCAAGAACAAATGCCTTAGCCGCCGTCGCGCCCGGCGTTCGCTTCAATTTCTTTGCGATCTTCGTGACACCAGTCTTTTGCTTCGCAAGTACGCCTTGCCGCTGATCTGGTTGAAAATGGCTGAGGAGGCGGATAAACGCTCGCGCCATAGAAGCCCGCTGCGAGAGTAACGCCGCCTCAGTAGGGAGGCTCTTCCAGCGCTAAGCTGTCTGACATCAATGCTTGAATTTGAAAGTTGCATAAGTTGAACCTTTGCCGTTCCGGTCGTCATACGATCCTGTGGATACCGAGCGGGACAAAGTGGCAATCGAAGAGCGGCTGGAGCGCTGTCGGCAGCTCTTGAAAGATTCCCGGACGGTCTGACCGGCCAACATATTCGCGCACTTGAGGCCGCATTGCTGGATGACCTCCGTGCTCTGGAAGAGGCGTGGGACCATAGGGCAGAGCCCTGAAGCTGGAACTGCCGCGCGGGACCGTAGCAGTACGGGCCTATCCATTCGTGCGCTCTGTGCCGCGCAGGTGTAGTAACACCGCATGGTTCAAGCACTGGACGATCGTTGGCAGCTACAGTTGCAGCTGCTGGCAAAGGTGGAGCAATGTCGAAGGTTAGCTCGCCAAATCACTGATCAAAGTACGGCTCAACGGCTTCTTGATCTCGCAAACGAATACGTCCTGCAAATCAAGAAAATCAAGGGTAAGTGACGCACCGTGGCGCCGTGCTCTCCGTCTGACGGGAACGACTCTCCACGCGAGAGGTTCTGAGATTGGTCTGTGGCGCGCTGCCTGGATCCGTTCAGGTCCGCACCATCCACCCGGGACGGCCCATCGTCCGACGCGCGTTTGGCGATGGGCCGATCTCTGTTAGATCCTTAGGCTGGCATTCCCGGCGCTCTGATCCGCAATTGGATCGGCTGCCAGGAGTATTGGGGGCTGGAAAGCCAGTCGTGCCATGTTCGCTCTAAAGTGGCAAGGCGCCTCCGGTAGTTGTACGGAGTCCATTTTCGGAACGGGGTGTTCTACTGTGAGAACACCGGGGAGATTTAAGTACTCATTTATTTGCAGTTGTCCGGGATGGCCGCAGTGGGGGCTGGAACCACGCTGCGGCCTTTCCCTTGAGGGGCAATGTTTTCTACGGGGGGATTTGTGAGCATCCAAAGCATCGTGGCGACTATCTTGGAGCGCGAGCTGGCAGCGCGTGGCGTGCACTCGTTGAGGCATTCCGATTGCATGGAGATCGTTGAAAATCTAATCGTTCGCTTGAAGGAGCTGGACCAGGAATTGGCGGCACGAAATATTGTGCAAGGCTAGACGTTCCTGCGCCGAACGCGCGACTGCCAGCGCCTGGTAACCCGGCGTCAATGGGTAGCGCGGTACGATTGACCATCGCGGATTGGTGACGAGTACCGCGGTACGCATGGGCATTGAGAACCCCGTCGGCTACCGGAGCCGGCGGGCTTTTCTTATGTTGGATCTGGGTGAGATGGCCCGCGGGCTAACCGTCTTGGCGGGGAATACCGAAGTTGTCACAAGCGAGAGCGAATGACTCTTTCGCCTTTGCATCCTCGAAGCAGAAGCGAGTGCCGACTTCCGCGCGATCGATCCACCAATCGACGTTATTGCTTTTCGCGATGCGGGAGGCCTCGCCGCGCAAAAGATCTAGTTGTCTTCCGGCAGCACGAACGATCAGGCAATTTTGCTTGGGCACAATACCTTCTCCAATGGCACAGGACGCCGAACTCATTGATACAAAGTACGGCGGCCAGATTGATCGCTAAGCGCCGTGAACACGAAGGCCGCAGCAGGGGACTGCTGCTGCGGCCCAGCGCGGTCAAAAGTTCCGGGTGAAAAGATCTAAGTGAAATATTTAGCCAGCCCCGGTGCGTTGATCGTAACGCAGCATCCCCGGCTCGCAATGTGATCTATTTCACAATCGGCAGAAGGCTTAACATGCATCAGGGCGCCGGCTCTGCTATCCCATGAGGGTCGGGAACATTCGGCAATCTGGGCGCATTCGTCTCCAGCTCCGGGGATATCTCGGAGCGACGCGTAGAACTTCCGGCCTCAGGAAACATCCTCCGGGGCCGGCTTTTTGCAGGATGCCTTGCCGCGAGCTTGATTTAGCCGTCGCCCGTCCCATTTGGCATATGAAAGGTGGCAGTCCGAAGGCGGTTTTACCCCATGGAAAGCGACCGGGATATCTTGGCAATTCAGCGGAAGCTGGCACACTGTCGCCAGCTTGCGAAAGACTTTCCGGACGGCCCAACGGCGAAGCATATCCGCGAGCTGGAGGACCAACTCAGAGCCGATTTGGCGGCTGAGTTGCACAACACCGCCACCGGTTGACCAACCGCCGGTAGGAACTCGACCAGCGCTCACGTTGGCGCCTCATGCCCAAAGAGACCGCAATAGCCTTCTGGTCATTGGCTGCCGCCTGCGTGCTGGCGTTCAGCTTGGCGGCTATCGTGTCCCCTCACTAATGAAAGAAAAGCTCAACAAACTACGGCCGCCTTAGCGGGCGGCTTCTCGCTGGCGGGCCCGCAGTTCTCCGGGCGAGAACAGATTGTGGTTTTAATAAATCTTCGTTTGTTCCAAAAGCGTGTATTTATAAGCGGAACACCCAGAAGTAAGTCCGCCTCACTGGGGAGGTTAGATGGGCCCCGGCTTCATGGGGGCTGGAAGGTGGGCCGGGGCCGCTCCGCCAGCTCGACGGAGAGAGCTAGCGAGACAGAAGCCGGGCAGTGATGCTAGGTTCCTACGGCTGGCAGCAGATCCCGCCGAGTGTTAGCAGCCGCACGTAGGTACCGCTCTCGTGCAGATCGAGCCAGCCGCGCTAGACTGCATACCAAATCAGGCGGCGGACTGAACAGGAGTCTTCTTTTCATTCATTCTAGAAGCGCCTAAAAGAGTCCGCCGACTGAGACGGGATTTTTGGCTAGTCTAACCTCTCTCTACGGCAAGCCGACCGACCAAACGATGGTCTATGTCCAGGCGCACTACAATACGGCGTCGGAGTTCTACTACGTGCAGGGCAAGACGGGCATTGCAATCGCGCCCAACGTTTTCGTGGGGCCCGAAGCAGCCTACTCGGGCAGCTGGACCTATAACCAGGTTCGCCTTGGCGGACACATTACTGGGTTTACCATCCTTGGTATGAACACGGGCGTCTCGCTCGGCTTTGTGCGGGATAGCAACTACGGCAAGGGCGTGTACGGCGGCTTGAACTTTCAGGTCCCTTTCTGATCAGCTCCCTGCGCTGGCTGGCCGCGTGACGATTTTGCGATAGACCTCCTGCACAGCTCGTCGTGGCAAATTACCCGCAATTGTCATACTGCCGCTCGATGTCAGTAAGTCGCCTTCTGGCCGATTTTGTTGCAAAAGTCGAGACAAGTCACGAACCGTGATTCCGTTGTGTTGACGCGAATCTCGGCGAGGTCGATCCATGATGGGCCGTCTGAAGAGTGACCAAGGTCAACTGTTCT
>NZ_JADPJC010000169.1:0-1272 GCF_023073215.1 Bradyrhizobium sp. 35 | reverse complement strand
AGGCGTGTTGCTACTCGCTACGACAAACTTGCCAGAAACTTCTTGGCCGCCGTCCACCTCGCCGCTCTCGTCGCTTATTGGATCAATTGAGTCTGAACCCTAATCCGTTCAATTTCGTCTTTGGCGATGCCGGTGCAAATATGTCCGCATCCGCCGCCGGAGGAAACGACACGTTCGACGACTCTAGCGACGCAACACTCGCTGACCGAAATGTCTTTTCCGGCGATGCTGGCGGGAACATGTCCGGCTCTGCCCACGGAGGGGACGACACGTTCAACAAGACCGGCTTAGGAGGAAGTACGTTCTATGGCGAAGCCGCGGGCGACATGTCTGGTCGTGCCCAGGGCGGCAATGACACATTCCAGGCCTCGGGCACGCAAAACCAAAATCTCTTCTACGGCGATGCTGGCGGCAATATGGGCGATCAGGCTGTTGGCGGCGACGACACCTATTTCGGTGGCAACGTATTTTCCCAGCTCATCAATCAAGCATATGGCGATGCGTCGACTATGTCGGGCCGCGCGCATGGCGGCAATGACACCCTGGTCGGCGGCAATGATCCGAATCCGCATGCCGTGGGCAGCTACGAGACCATTCTCGTCGGCGATGCCCAATCCATGTCCGACTACGCGCGCGGCGGCAACGACA
Organism: Bradyrhizobium sp. 35; assembly: GCF_023073215.1. NCBI lineage: Bacteria > Pseudomonadati > Pseudomonadota > Alphaproteobacteria > Hyphomicrobiales > Nitrobacteraceae > Bradyrhizobium > Bradyrhizobium sp. 35. The sequence goes on along the minus strand of NZ_JADPJC010000169.1, from coordinate 624 downwards.
GGCTGGTTAGCGGCACGGGAAACGATGACATCTGGGGCGATGCCCAGATGATGCTCGGCTTTGCCCAAGGAGGGAACGACACGTTCGTGTTCGATTTCGATAACGGGCACGATAAAGTCGAGGACTTCGGACAGGGACTCTCGTATCAGGGCGCCGATCACATCGACGTCTCTGCGCTCGGTGTCGAGAACTTCAGCGATCTGAGCTTCTCACCGTTCGATCCTGTCACGCACGAGAGCACGGTCACGTTCAGTCCAGGCAACGACGTGGTGGTACATAGCGAGCAAGCACTCAGACCTCAGGATTTTATCTTCGCGCCACATCAAGACGGTTTGTTGGCCTGAGCCGTCGCTCAAGACCGCCCGAACGCTCGACATACATTCAGCCTCGTGCCTACTTCAGGGCGCGACGAGGTTATCGGGTTATGATCGGGTCCCAGACAGCGTTCGGTCCCATCCCGTCGTGCTGCATTGTTTTCCGTGTGGACATGCGCAGCTGAAATTTGCTGCGGTGCAGGTCCGGTTGTGTGAAGGGTTTCGGATGCCGGCCGCATGATTGACGGCGCGGCACATTCGGGCGGCCGGCGTCCGAAAGCCTCCAAGGGAGGAAACCGCGCATGGTGGG
>NZ_JADPJC010000009.1:0-1300 GCF_023073215.1 Bradyrhizobium sp. 35 | reverse complement strand
CTTCGCATTTTCGCATGAAGGCCTCGCGAGCGATGCTACGACTCGCCGATCATCCTGATGATTTCGCGGGTTTACAAGGTCTACGGGAGGGCGATTACGTAGCGAAAGGGACCGCGGGGCGACAGCGGGCCAGATCCGAAAGTCTGAATAGGAGCCGCAGTCAACGGCGCCCGTCTCCATAGCTTTAGTTTCGGCCGCAGGAGCAGGTCGGTCGCAGCTTAGCGCGACCATGGCCATGATAACGACGGTTGCGGTTTTATAGCTTGCGGTCTGGCAATTGGCGCCGGCTTTGGCGCCTGGGCAACATTGGCCGACTGCCGTGGACGCGGCAAGGGTACTTCCTGCATGACCTGTGGCTTTTCTGGGATCGCGTTCGTAACTTCAGGCATCATCTCCTTTGGTGCTGAGGCGTTCGCCGTGGCGCGGGCGAGTTGCTCCTGGTTTGCGTTGAGGCGATCGGTGAGCGTTTGACTTTCGCGTGCCATCTGGATCTGGATCCCTTTGACATCGTCGATGACACGGCTGTTACGTGCGAGTTCTTCCTGGCCTGTCTTGAGTTGGCGCGCGACATTTTCATTGTCGTGGACCAATTTCTCTTGCGTCACGTTAAGCTGTTCGACTGCTTGCCTCAAGGCAGCGAGATCGCGCGTCATCGACTGCAGCTGCTGCGTCAAGTCGGAAACCAGGTCGATTGCAGACGGCGCCGCGTCTTTCGGCGCCGCAGCGTCTCGGGGGCCCCGCGTTAGGGGTGCAGGGTCCGAAGGGGCCCTCATCGCCGGTTATGCGGAGGACGACCACCACCACCAAGCAGCAAAGGACACAGCCAACAGAGAGCAGACGAAGGCCACGTGGGGCTGTTTCGTCGGTTGATGGTTCGTTGCCGGTGCGCGAGACGTCTCCATGGTCGGCTGGACCGAGGGACCGTCTTCCGCCTTGCGCGTCAGGTGCGAAAGCTCCTCCGCGATCTGCCGTTCCGCGACGCTGTCGTCCCGCGTGGAAGCCATTTGGTGCTCCATATGAACCCTTGACGACGGTGCTGACTTTCGTTGTTTAGCACAGTTTTAGCCTGTGCGCTCGGGCCCAGCGCTGCGCGCGAAGGCGCCGTCGGCAAATGAGTCCGATCGCCGAAAGTTCGAGGCTGATCGAGGCAGGAAAAAGCGCCTAAACTCCAGAGCCGCGTGTGCTTATGCCGATGTATGACGTCGACTGGCAGGCTCGCGTGTCTTGCAGCGGGCGCACTCAACCTCCAGCCAGGCGAGTCCGCCACTAAGCATTGATCGATCGTCGGGCAGGGCTGCGC
>NZ_JADPJC010000141.1:0-96096 GCF_023073215.1 Bradyrhizobium sp. 35 | reverse complement strand
ATTGCCGCCTACAACAACACCCCGCGCAAATGCCTTGACTTCAGAACCCCGGCAGAGGCCTTCTCCTCTCAACTGTTGCACTTCGAGTGTGAATCCACCTCCTGGCTTTCGCCAGGACGACACTGAGGGTGTGGCGCCGCGTCCTTTCCTCCCGCCTCCGCCGCCCCCGAATCGCCGGAATATTTCGGCTTGTTAATCTCGGCGCCCTTGGCACGCGGACGGCCTGTTCCCATGTCCTTCCACGGGAGTCCTGCCACGGGAGTTTCCCTCGGGAGAATGGTCATGTCGTACTCGGACTCGGGCAATGCCTGGCGCAATGACGGTGGGGCGCAGCCACATGCCTACGATCCCTATCTGCACCCGGAACTGTTCCGCGGCGTTGCGACGCGGCGGGTCTTCGCCTTCCTGATCGACATGGTTGTGATCTCGGTGCCGGTGATCCTCGGCTACCTCTTCATCGCGGTGTTCGGCGTGGTCACGCTCGGCATCGGCTGGGCGCTGTTCTGGCTGGCCTGGCCGGCCTCCGTGATCTGGGCCATCGTCTATTACGGCGCCTGCATCGGCGGTCCGTCGTCCGCGACCATCGGCATGCGCGTGATGGATCTTGAGTTGCGCACCTGGTACGGCGCGCCCGGCTATTTCGTGCTCGGGGCCACCCACGCCGTGCTGTTCTGGGTGACCGTCTCGTTCCTGTCGCCTTTCGTCGTCCTGGTCGGCCTCTTCAACGGCCGCAGGCGCTTGCTGCAGGATTTCTTGTTGGGAACGGTCGTGATCAACAATTCCGTTCGTGCGCCGGTGCCCCAGGGCGCCAGGACCTACTGATCAGCGACCTTTCGATCAAGGACCTACTGATCAACCAACCTGGATCAAGAACCTATCAACCTGGACCCGCTATGCTGTCCGATCTGACCTGCCGAGTAGACCGATTGACCGGGGGCTTTCGTAGCGCGATGCTGATGCACATTTTGGAGGCCCACGACGTCCCTTGACCCAGCACTCGCGCGACACCCCACAATTTTACCTCACGGCGCCCTCCCCCTGCCCCTATCTGCCGGGCCGGCACGAGCGCAAGGTGTTTACGCACCTCGTAGGTGAGCGCGCCGGTGACCTCAACGACCTCCTGACCCATGGCGGCTTTCGTCGCAGCCAGTCGATCGCCTACCGTCCCGCCTGCGACCAGTGTCGCGCCTGCGTCTCGGTCCGGGTGATCGCCAACGAGTTCCGCCCCTCCCGCAACTTCCGCAAAGTCATCGCGCGCAACGCCGACATCATCGGCGAGCAGCGCAGCGCGGTGCCGACCTCCGAGCAATATTCGGTGTTCCGCGCCTATCTCGATTCCCGTCACCGCCATGGCGGCATGGCCGACATGACCGTGCTCGACTACGCCATGATGGTCGAGGACAGCCACGTCGAGACCCGTATCATCGAGTACCGCAAGCGCGGTCCCGACAGCGGCATCACCGGCCGCGGCGAGGAGTTGATCGCGGTGGCGCTGACCGACGTGCTCAGCGACGGCCTGTCGATGGTCTATTCGTTCTTCGAGCCGGGCGAAGTCAGCCGCTCGATGGGCACCTTCATGATCCTCGACCACATTGCCCGCGCCCGGCGGCAGGGATTGCCTTACGTCTATCTCGGCTACTGGATCGAGGGCTCCAAGAAGATGGACTACAAGGCCCGCTTCCTGCCGCAGCAGCGCCTCGCGCCGTCAGGTTGGCTGCGCATCGACGCGCAAGGCGATGCGACGTCCGAGCCGCAGGATTAGCTCTCCGTCATGCCCCGCGAAAGCGGGGCATCCAGTACGCCGCGGCGCCTCGGCTCAGTCACTACTGTCTCTGGAATACTGGGTCGTCCGGTCAAGCCGGACGACGACAGCCGTGGTGTGGTCACCCGAACAGCGTGTCCGCGAGCAGCTTCAAGTTCAAAACCACGATGATGCCGGCGACGATCCACGCGATCGCCGCGACCCATACCGGTATGACGAACTTGCCCATCTTGCGGCGGTCGGAGACGAAGCGGACCAGCGGGATGACGGCGAAGGGCAATTGCATCGACAACACGACCTGGCTGAATACCAGCAGATCAGCCGTGCCGCGCTCGCCATAGATCGCGGTGACGACGATCACGGGAATGATCGCGATGCCGCGGGTCAGCAACCGCCGCGCCCAGCTCGGCAGGCGCAGGTCGAGAAAGCCCTCCATCACGATCTGGCCGGCGAGCGTCGCCGTCACCGTTGAATTCAGGCCTGAGGCGAGTAGCGCCACTGCGAACAGCGTCGAGGCGATGCCGAGGCCGAGCAACGGAGACAGCAGCTCGAAGGCCTGGCCGATCTCGGCGACGTCGGAATGGCCGCTCTTGTGGAAGGTTGCAGCAGCCACCACGAGGATCGCGGCATTGATGAACAGCGCCAGCATCAGGGCGATGGTCGAATCCGTCGTCGCCCATTTGATCGCCTCGCGCCGGCCTTCGTCGTTGCGCTCATAGGCGCGCGTCTGCACGATCGAGGAGTGCAGATAGAGATTATGCGGCATCACGGTGGCGCCGATGATGCCGATCGCGATGTAGAGCATTTCGGGGTTGGTGAAGATCTCGGTCTTCGGCACAAATCCCCTCAGCATCTCGGCGACCGGCGGGGCTGCCGCGGCAAGCTGGACGGTGAAGCAGACTGCGATCACGACGAGCAGCGCGATGACGAAGGCTTCGAGGAAACGGAAGCCCCGATTCATCAGGATGAGCAGCAAAAAGGCATCCAGCGCGGCGATCAGCGCGCCGCCAATCAGGGGAATGCCGAACAGCAGCTTGAGCGCGATCGCGGTGCCGATGACCTCGGCGAGATCGCAGGCGATGATCGCCGCCTCGCAGGCAAGCCAGAGTAGAAAGTTCACGGCCGGCGAATAGGTCCCGCGGCAGGCCCGCGCGAGGTCGCGGTCGGTGACGATGCCGAGCCGTGCCGCCAGCGATTGCAGCAGGATCGCCATCAAATTCGAGAGCAGGATGACGGAGAGCAGCGTGTAGCCGAACTTGGACCCGCCGGCGAGATCCGTCGCCCAATTGCCGGGGTCCATGTAGCCGACCGAAACCAGATAGCCCGGGCCGACGAAGGCGAGCAGGCGCCGCCACCACACCCCCGCGATGGGGAGGGCGACCGAGGCATTCACCTCGGCCAGGCTCTTTGTCATCGGCGCGTCATTGCGCCAGCCGGCAGCATCTCGGGTCAGATCGGGAGAGCGAGCATCCATGCGGCGAGAATACCGAAGTCGAGCCTTATTGCAACTCATTTGCAACTGCATCTAGCCGCGTCGGTCCCTCGGCGGTCGCTATGTGTCGCCCCTGTCGGGAAGCGGGTGGGTTTGGGAGCCTCCCGAGGCGGATACTGGCGCCAACCCGACTTTGCAGGAAACGAGCCATGTCAATTCCCCCGCGCCTCCCCGAGACATTCAACCGCCTCGCCTGGTCCAATTTGGCGGCACAGTCGGCCGAACAGATCGCGCTGGCCGCGGCCCCCATCGTCGCGGTGCTGACGCTCGGCGTGGCAGAAGGCCAGACCGGCCTGCTCCAGACCGCGCTGACCCTGCCCTTCGTCCTCTTCGCCATCCCCGCCGGCCTGCTGGCCGACCGCATCTCCCGCCGTTCGCTGATGGCGGGCGCCGAGGCGCTGCGGGCCGCGGCCCTTGCAGCGATCGTGCTGCTGCTCGCGCTCGGCGCGCTCAATCTGCCGCTGCTGGCGCTGCTCGGCTTTGCCGCCGTGTGCGGCACCGTCGTCTACAGCGTGGCCGCGCCGGCGCTGGTGCCCTCGCTGGTGAGTTCGGACCTGCTACCGGCGGCCAATGCGCGGATCGAGCTCGCACGCACCATCGCCTTCGCCAGCGGCCCTGCGCTCGGCGGCGCGCTGGTCGGGTGGTGGGGCGCGAGCCCGGCCTTCGGCTTTGCGGCCGCGCTGTCCGCGATCGCCGTCGTGCTGCTCTCCGGCATCTACGAGCCCGCCCGCACGCCGGCGCCACGGCGGCATCCGTTTCAGGACATCCGCGAAGGCGCGGCCTTCGTGTTTCATCATCCGCTGCTGCGGCCGGTGTTCATCACCCAGTTCATCTTCAACACCGGATGGTTCCTGCAGATCGCGGTGTTCGTGCCCTATGCCGTACGTCACCTCGGCCTAAACGCGGTCGGCGTCGGCACCGTGCTGACGATGTACGGTGTCGGCATGGTGATCGGCGCGCTGTTCGCGACGCGGGTGATGAAGCGCATCGCGTTCGGCACGGTCGTCGGCCTCGGCCCCGTTACCGGCTTCGTCGCGGCGGTGGTGATGGCGCTGACGGTGCTGGTCCCCTCGCCCTGGCTTGCGGCCTTGAGCTTCTTTCTGCTCGGCGTCGGGCCGATCCTGTGGGTGATCTCGACCACGACGCTGCGCCAGTCGGTGACGCCGCCTCGCCTGCTCGGCCGCGTCTCCGCCATCAACATCATGAGCTATGGCGCCCGTCCGGTCGGCTCGGCGCTGGGTGCGATCGTCGGCGGCCTGTGGAGCGCCGAAGCGTGCCTCTATCTCGCCGCCGCCGTGTTCGGCGTGCAGGCGCTGGTCATTTGGCTCTCGCCCGCGGTGGCGCTGGACCGGCAGCCGGACATGGTGGGCGATGAGGCGGTGGCGCGGTGTTAGCTGCACCGTCATTGCGAGCGAAGCGAAGCAATCCAGAATCCGTCCGCGGAGACAGTCTGGATTGCTTCGTCGCAAGAGCTCCTCGCAATGACGGAGTATGTTGAAGCAGCCAGCCTAGTTCGCCAGATACCGCTCGTAGCTGCCTGTCACCGGCTCGCTCGCGTCCACCTCCGGATCAAGCGTGTAGAGATCCTGCGCACGGCCGATGCCACGCAGCGCGTAGCGGCCTGTGGAGACGAGATAGCGGCGGCCGGCGGCGTCGAGGCCCTTGTAGAATTCTGCCGATGCCAGCAGCTCGCGATCGACCGAACGGCTCATCGAGGCGATGCGGCTGACCTCGTTCACGGTCGGACCGACCACGGTGAAGTCGAGCCGGTCCTCGCTGCCAATATTGCCGTAGAAGACCTCGCCGACATGCAGGCCGATATAGGCGGACGTGGTGGGACGGCCCTCCGCGCCCCGCCTCAGGTTCAGCGCAGCGACGTTCTTGCGGAACAGATGCTCGGCGCGCAGCGCCGCGCGCCGGGCATGCGCCATGTCTTCACCGGTGAACATCGCAAGCACGCCGTCGCCGATCAGCTTCAGCACGTCGCCGCCGGCGTCGTGGATCGCGTCGATCACGGCCTGCGCATAGTCGTTGAGGAACGGGATGATCTCGTCGGGGCCGATGCTCTCGCTGATTCCGGTCGAGCCGCGCAGATCCGAATACCACAGCACGGCGTTGATGCGCTCGGTGACGCCGCGCGAGATACGTCCGCTCAAGACCTGCTCTGACGCATCGCGGCCGAGATAGACGCGGCCGAGCGTGCGCGCGATGTCGACCTGCTGCGCCGACTTGATCGCGAGCCCCAGCACCGGCACGAGATCGCGCAGCGCGGCGAGTTCGGCGTCGGCGAAGCCGCTGTCGCGTCGCGTTGTCCAGGAGGAGTAGAGGCAGTCCATCTGCCCCAGCGCTCCGGTCTCCCCGAAGCGGTGCACAAAGGCCAGGAAATGGCGATGACCGGTTTCGGCGAGCTCGCCGATTTGCGAAAAATCGAGCGAGGGCGCGTCGGCGAGGTCGATCACCATCTCGTCGTGACCGTGCTCGAGCAAATGATAGAAAACCGACCGGCGCCAATTGTTGGCCGCGTCGCCCTCGGCCGTCGAGCCGTATTCGACGACGTCGCTCTCGTTGGTCGGTGTATCGCTCCAGCGGAAGGCGCGACCCTCGTAGATCGGGTGCAGCGTATCGATGACGACAAGGCCACGCGAGAGTTCCAGCCCCTCGGCGCGGCAGCGCTCGCAGAAGCCGCGCAGCAGTTCGGGTTCGGGCAGGCCGGTGAGCCCCTGGCCGGCCAACCAGTTCATCAGCGCAAGGCGAGAGGTCAATTGCATGCGCCATTATGGCGTGCATTCGTGACGAGCGAAAGGCGGCGCGCGGAGCTTGCGTCGCCAAAGCTCCGCTCACGGCCAAGGCTCCCGCCCGCGGCAGGTCGCATATGTCGCGGACGCTGTTGACGCGCTCCCGCCTCGGGCGGCAAATGCGAATGATGACACCGCCGATCAGAAATACGGGGATATGAGCCAGCGCCAGCTTCCGATCATCCTGGCGCTCGGTACCACGCAGACCCTGGCCTGGGCCTCGAGCTACTATCTGCCGGCGCTGCTCGCCGATCCCATGGCGCGCGATCTCGGTATCTCCTCCAACTGGGTGTTTGGCGCGTTCTCGGCCTCGCTGGTGATTTCGGCGCTGCTCGGGCCGCGCATCGGGCGACAGATCGATCTGGTCGGCGGCCGGCAGGTCCTCTCGGTGTCGAACCTGACGATCGCCGCCGGCCTCGTTCTGCTCGGCCTCTCGCAATCGGTGGCGGTGATGGCAATGGCCTGGCTCGTGCTCGGCATCGGCATGGCGATGGGTCTCTACGACGCCGCCTTCGCCGCGCTCGGGCGCATCTACGGCACCGAGGCGCGCAGGCCGATCACCGGCATCACGCTGATGGCGGGCTTTGCATCGACCGTCGGCTGGCCGCTCACCGCCTGGGGCCTGTCGCATTTTGGCTGGCGCGACACCTGCTTCGCCTGGGCCGCTGCCAATATCCTGATCGGCCTGCCGCTCAATTTCTTCCTGCTGCCGACGATCAAGGGCGCCAAGCAAGCAGCGGCGACAGCGGCGAAGCCGCATCTGCCGCTCGACCGCACCATGGTGCTGCTCGCCTTCATCTTTGCCGCGGTCTGGACCGTCACCGGCGCGATGGCCGCGCATTTCCCGCGCATCCTGGAGGCAACCGGCGCGACGCCGGTCGAGGCGATCGCGGCCGGTGCGCTGATCGGCCCCGCGCAAGTGGCCGCACGGGTTCTGGAGGCAGGCTTCCTCAGCCGCTTTCATCCGCTGTGGTCGACGCGGCTCGCCTGCCTCACTCACCCGATCGGCGCGGTGGTCGTGGCGATCTTCGGCGGCGCCGCGGCCAGTGCGTTTGCGCTATTCCACGGCTCCGGCAACGGCATCCTGACCATCGCGCGCGGCACGCTGCCGCTGTCGATCTTCGGCCCCAAGGATTTCGGCTATCGCCTCGGCATCATCGGCGCGCCGGCACGGATGGCGCAGGCCGTGGCGCCGCTGGCCTTTGGCCTGCTCATCGACGTCATGGGCGCCAAGGTGCTGATCGTCTCCTCCGCGCTCAGCCTCTCGGCGCTGGCCGCGCTGTTCATGATCCGCGCGCAACCGCGGCCGGATTGACCGGGCCGGAGCTTTCGCGCACAAGCGCAGCATGACCGAAGACACGCGCCCACCCCGCACATTCAAAGGCCTCCTGCGCTGGGCGACTACGCCCGCCGCAGGCCTGGGGTGTCTATCTCTTCGCCGTCATCCTGGTCTGGCTGATCTCCTTCTACGCCGGCTCGCTGAAACCGAAGAAGGCGCCGGAAGCGAGCCCGCCGCCGGTCACGGCACCGCGCACCTAGGCCGGCTTCGTTTCGCCGGTCGCGATCCAGATGCCGGCGAACACGGCGACCAGCCCGATCAGTAGATTTGGCGTGATCGGCTCGCCGATCAGCAGCGCGGCGAGCAAGGTGGCGGCGATCGGATTGACCGTCATCGTATTGGCGACCCGGGTCGGCGTCGCGCGCGCCAGCGCCATGACCCAGAGGACGAAGGCGAGCGCACCGCCGCCGATGCCGAGATAGATGCCGGCAATCCACTGCGCCGTCGTGAACTGCCCCAGCGCTGCAAAGCTGCCCTTCACGATACCCGCAAGCACCAGCACGGCGGCGCCTGCTCCCATGCCGACCGTGAGAAAGCCGAGCGGGCTGGAGCGCTGCATCAGCGGGCGCGACAGCACGTTGTAGAACGCCATGCAGAACACGGCACCGGTCATGATCAGCTCGCCGCGCCAGGCCTCGGGCGGGCTTTGCGCCAGGCCCGCGGCCAGTGCCGCCGCCACGCCGAGCACCGCGATGCCGACGCCGGTGATCTTGCGCGCCGTCAGCCGCTCGACGCCGAGGATGGCGCCGACCACCATGGTGTGGAGCGGCAGCGTCGCCAGCGCGAGACTGGCGCGCGCGGCGGTCGTGTAGGACACCGCGATGTTGTAGAGGATGAAGAACACGCCGAAAAAGCAGATGCCGAGCAGCGCCACGGCCGGCCAGTCGGACCGCTGCGGCCAGCGCACGCCGAGCAGAAGCGCGCACGGCAGCAGGCAGAGAAAGCCGATCCCCCAGCGCAGGATCGCGAGCAGGATCGGATCGGCGCCGCCGACCAGATAGCGGGTGATCGCCGCGGCAGTGCCGCCAAGGCTGCTCGACGCCAGCGCGATCGCAACCCCGGCCCACTCACCCACAATCGTCTCCCGTTGCGGAGCTTGCTGAGGGCGCTAGCACGCCCCTGCTGCCACCGTAGTGGCAACAGGGGCGTCGCGGGAAGCTAGTCGTAAAACTCGGGCGACATCTTCTGGCTGTCGCGCTGGATCTTGTCGTGGTTGATCCAGAGTTGCGCCTTCTCCTTGCCGAGCGTGTCGGCGATCTTCTGCATCGAGGCCGCGCTCTGGTCCTTGTTGGCGTTCATGCTCGGCACACGGCGGTTGTCCCAATTGTCTTTGAAGTGCACCGCATCGCCCGACAGCACGACGGCGCCGGTCTTCGGCAGCGTCACCAGCAGCGATTGGTGTCCCGGCGTATGGCCGGGCGTCGACAGGATGGTCACGCTGCCGTCGCCGAACACGTCCTTGTCGCCCGCAAGCAGCTCGACCGGATGCGACGGCTTGAAGCGCGGCTCGTTGTTGGCGCCGGGCCAGTCATACTCGGCCTTCTGCACATAGAGCATGGCCTGCGGGAACAGCTCGACATTGCCGGTATGGTCGGGATGGGTGTGCGAGACGGCCATCATCTTGACGTCACCGGGCTTGAGGCCGAGCTGTTCGAGCTGCGCGGCAAGCGTCTTCGGCCGGCGCCAGGTCACGGCTTTGGGATCGGCGGGCGCAAGGCCATTCGGCATCGCGGCGACTGCGTCGGCGATGCCGGTATCCCACAGGAACCAGCCCTTGGCGTGCTTCACGAGATAGCAGCTGTCGACGAAGTCCATCGTCTTGCCCTCATTGAGACCGGGCGTCCAGCGCGAGATGTCGCCGGCGGTGCCCTCGCCGCAATTGAGCACGTAGAGTTTTTCGACACCGGTCTTTTCGGACTGCGCGAGCACCGCATGACCGGACAGAACGAGTGCAGCGACAACGACGGCGAGCTTGATCTTTTTGATCTTTGGCATCATTCGTTCCTCCCTTGCAGCCAGGTCGGCTGTCTTGTCGGCTGTGACCGAGGGTCAACCCCGGTCCGTTCGCAGAATTCCCGCAGACCGCTTCAGTGCGGGCAGGTCTCGACCTCGACGGTGACGTGGCTGAGGCCCTTCAGCCCGGCGAGCCGCTTCTTGTAGACCGCCGGCTGCTTCGGCTTGTCCGAGACCACCGACACCAGCACGGCGCAATGGCCGGGGCCGACCTGCCACAGATGCAAATCGGTGACGCGGTCGTCACCGATCTCCATGCGCGCCCGGATCACACGCTCGAGCTTCTCGTCGGCGCGCACGTCGAGCAGCACCGCGCCTGATGTCTTGATCAGGCCGAACGCCCAGCTTGCGATCACGGCACTGCCGATCAGGCCGACCGCCGGATCGGCCCAGGCCCATCCCGAATACATGGCGACCACGAGCGCGGCGATCGCCAGCACCGAGGTCGCTGCGTCCGCCATGACGTGGACATAGGCCGCGCGGAGATTGTTGTCGTGATGGTGGTGGTGATCATGGTCATGATCGTCGTGATCATCATGCGCATGGCCGTGATGGTGATGACCATGGCTGTCGCGGAGCAGCCAGGCACTGGCGAGATTGACGCACAGGCCGAGGGCAGCGACCACGATCGCCTCGCCATAGACGATCGGCACCGGATTGATCAGCCGCAGCACGCTCTCATAGGCGATCTCGACCGCGATCAGGCCGAGGATGATCGCGCTGGCGAAGGCGGCGAGATCGCCGAACTTGCCGGTCCCGAAGCTGAAATGCGAGCTCCCCAGATGCCGCCGCGCAAAGCGATACGCGAACGCGGCAATCCCCAGCGCCGCCGCATGCGTGCCCATGTGCCAGCCATCAGCGAGCAGCGCCATCGAGCCGAACAGCGAGCCGGCGACGATCTCGCCGACCATCATGACCAGCGTCAGGATGACGACGAGCAAGGTGCGCCGCTCGTTCTCGTCGTGCTTGTCGCCCAGAAAGGCGTGGTCATGGGTCCATTGTTCGATGGAATGGGAATGCATCGCAAAGTCTCCGAAAGGTCCGGGCCGTTGACCCCTAATATAGACCTGCGAGTCTTCTGGGCAAAATCGCCGGAATGAGCCGATTGACAGGTAGGTGCCGTTTCGGTGTAATGACGGCCATGGGGATTTGAGCGATCTCCCCACGAGGCGACATGCCCAAGTATCGCGTCCCGTTTGTTCTTACGAGGGCGCATCATGTCTTCCTACACGACGATATCATCTGACAAATTGGCACGGTTGATCGGCACGGCGAACGCCCCTGCCCTGATCGACGTGCGCACCGACGAGGATTTTGCCGCCGACCGGCGGTTGATCCCAGGTTCGATCAAGCTCAGCCACGACAATGTTCCGGAATGGGGTGCCGAATTCGCCGGCCGCACCGCCATCGTCTCCTGCCTGCGCGGCGCAAAGCTGGCGCAGGGCACGGCGGCCTGGCTCAGGCAGCTTGGGGTCCAGGCCGAGACGCTGGAAGGCGGCTTCGAGGGCTGGAAGGACGCAAAGCTGCCGCTGCTCGATACCCGCAAGCTGCCGCCGCGCGACGCCAAGGGACGCACCGTCTGGGTGACGCGGGCGCGGCCCAAGGTCGACCGCATCGCCTGCCCCTGGCTGATCCGCCGCTTCGTCGATCCCAATGCGGTGTTCCTGTTCGTGGCGCCCTCCGAAGTGGTCGCCGTCGGCGAACGCTTCAAGGCAGCCCCCTTCGACATCGAGAACGTGTTCTGGAGCCACCGTGGCGAGCTCTGCACCTTCGACGTGATGATCGAGGAGTTCGGGATTGCAGCGCCGGCGCTGCTCCGGCTCGCAACACTGGTGCGCGGCGCCGACACCGGGCGGCCCGACCTTGCGCCGGAGGCCAGCTCGAGGCCGGCATGCTGCTCTACGACGCCTTCTATCGCTGGTGCCGTGACGCCACGTCCGAGACCCACAACTGGCCGACCAACAAGGCGAAGGCTTGATGGATACCCGCACGATCGAAGCAGGAGCTGATGCCGGTCACGGCGTCAGCTTCAGCGAAGCCTTTCGCGTCTGGCTCCGCGTCGCCTGCCTGAGTTTTGGCGGGCCCGCGGGCCAGATCGCCGTCATGCACCGCATCCTGGTCGAGGAGAAGAACTGGATCTCGGAAGCCCGTTTCCTCCACGCGCTCAATTACTGCATGCTGCTGCCGGGCCCGGAGGCGCAGCAACTCGCGACCTATGTCGGCTGGCTGATGCACCGCACCGCCGGCGGCCTGATGGCGGGCGGGCTGTTCATCCTGCCCGGCATCATCGCCATCATGGGACTGAGCTACGTCTACGCCGCCTACGGCAATGTCAGCTTCGTCGAGGCGCTGTTCTTCGGCTTGAAAGCCGCCGTGCTCGCCATCGTCGTCGAGGCCGTGGTGCGAGTCGGCAAGCGCGCATTGAAGAACCGCATCATGATCGCGCTCGCCGCGATCGCCTTCGTCGCGATTTTCTTCTTCGCGATCCCCTTCCCGGTCATCATCATCGCCGCAGGCGTCATCGGATATATCGGTGCCAAACAGGGACGTCCGGAATTCGCGCCGGCCGGTCACGGCGCTAGCGGCAGCAGCGCCGTGATCGACAGCATGCTCGGCGACGCCGTGCCCGAGCATGTACGCCCCAACACCGCGCGCACTATTCGCGTCGGCGCGTTGTGGTTGGCGCTCTGGCTGGTGCCGGTGATCGCGCTGTTGCTCGCTGTTGGACAGGACAATGTCTTCAGCCACATCGCGCTGTTCTTCTCGAAAATGGCGCTGGTCACCTTCGGCGGCGCCTATGCGGTGCTGGCCTATGTCGCCCAGCAGGCGGTCGAGCACTATCACTGGCTCAAGCCGCACGAGATGCTCGACGGCCTCGGCATGGCCGAGACCACGCCGGGTCCGCTGATCATGGTGCTCCAGTTCGTGGGCTTCATGGCCGCCTACCGCGACGCCAGCGGTCTGTCGCCGATGCTTGCGGCCACGCTCGGCGGATTGCTCGCGACCTGGGTCACCTTCACGCCCTGCTTCCTCTGGATCTTTGTCGGTGCTCCCTACATCGAACGGCTGCGCGGCAACACCGGGCTTGCGGGCGCGCTGAGCGCTATCACCGCCGCCGTCGTCGGCGTGATCCTCAACCTCTCGATCTGGTTCGCGCTGCACACGCTGTTCCGCGAGACCGTGCCGGTGCATGCGTTTCCGCTGGACTTCGACATGCCGGTGCTGACCAGCATCGACATCCCCGCGCTGCTGCTGTCGATCGCGGCGGCAACTGCGATCTTCCGGTTCAAGCTGGGGATGTTGACGGTGCTGGCCGGCAGTTGCGCGGCGGGCGTGGCGTTGCGGCTGGCGGGGGTGATCTAGGACACCGACTGATTGGTTCGTCACGTCCGGTTTGCCAATGGAAGGCATCGCTAGGCGGTCAGGGTTGCATGGCGACTATGCTCAGGGGCAAGGACCCAAGGACCGACCTTGATGAGCAGGCGTTTGGCCTAGAGGCCACGCGCGCTCGAAACACCGCAGCGACCCGCAGCAGGATCTTTTGGACCAACCGAGCGCTTTCCAAATAGTTGAGCGAAGGTGTCGGAACGAGGTGCCGCCGGACGTCTTCCCAGATATCGGCCCCAACCAGAGGTCATGCAATGGATAGTTCCATCCTGAAGCCTGCTTCGGAGCTTGCTGGTACGAACAAGGCTCATTTTCCCAACGAAAGCGTCGATTATCGCCGCGCCCGGCAAGACCTCCTGACGAAGGAGATCGAGCTGCGTCGTCAGATCGAGCGTGTCGCTGAACTGCGCCGGGCGCTTCCGCCCGGCGGCGAGGTGAAGAAAAACTACGTGTTTGAAGGCGAGAATGGCAAAGTGAATTTCGCCGATTTGTTCGACGGCAAGCAGACGCTCGCGGTCTACAGCTACATGTTCGGGCCGCAGCGGCAGACGCCCTGCCCGATGTGCACCTCATTCATGAGCACATGGGAGCACAAATTACCCGACATCGAGCAGCGTATCGGGTTCGTCTTCATCGCGCGGTCACCGATCGCCAGGTTGATCGAGGCAAAGAAGGCGCGCGGCTGGACGCGGCACAAGGTCTTCTCTGACATCTCCGGCGATTACACGCGCGACTATGTCAGCGCCGAGGATGCCGACGTGCCCGGCTACAGCGTGTTCACACAGCGCGACGGCACGATCCGACATTTTTGGTCCGGCGAGATGAGCGGCACGATGGCCGACCCCCAACAGGATCCGCGCGGCGCGCCCGACTTCGATCCGCTCTGGACCATCCTCGATACCACGCCAGAAGGCCGCGGCACCGACTGGTACCCAAAGCTCGCTTACTGAGCCTCCTGCCGTCAGTGATAGTGATAATGCGCGCGCGGCTTCGCTAGCATGTTGCAATGCCATCCGCGCGAAAGCGATGCCTGTGATCCTGACGAACCCGGACGAGGTCGAGACGTGGATGACCGCGCATGGGATGAGACCAAGGGCCTACAAATGCCAAAGCTGCGTTGTTGATCGTAGCTCGACCGGCATCCCGCTAAGCGTGACCCTCGCCGTCATTTTCGACGGAGCCGCCTTTCGGCGCTTTGTGAGGCATATCCCATCCAAAGTAGACTTCCACCCGAACGATCTTGTCTCCGCGAGCAGTGGTTACCTCGCAATTACGAAACCTGTGCCCCCCTGCGGCAGCTGCCTCATAGACGATGACTGCTCGGCTTCCATCCTCGGTCGCGATGACTTCATCGAACGAATTGGTCTTCTCGCTGTTGGGCCAGCAACGGCGCAGATAAGTCGCACGATCCAACTCATTGTCGACTGGACTTGAGAAGTGATAGTCGTCCGCAAGAAGCGCTTCGATCGCTGTCCGATCCTTATCGACGTATGCCTTTAACCTGGCACGTGCCAGATCGAGCGTGCTTTTCGTCATGCCGTTTTTCCTTTTAGAGTTCGACCGAACGTAAGGCCGACCGCGACTCTTCAACAAAGAGCTCGGGGCCTCAAGCTGGGCGAAAGCGCCTTCCCTTGCTGGCGTCATGCCACGATAGAAGCGACATCAGATAATTTGAGCCTTAACAACCTTCGGTAAAAATCGTTCCGGGCTCGCGCTGCACGCGCTTGGCCAGAATTCCATGAGGAATTTCGAGGTTTCCGTTGAATGTCCGTCCAGGGGCACAAGCCGTCGATGATGACCGCGCCGGCGGACTTACTCTCTGTCCTCAAAAGCTGCCGTCTCAACTCTTTGGGCGAAGCCGTCGTCCTCGCCTGCCCGTGCCCGTCGGGCAAAACAGCGACGACCACTTCCGCCACATCGCCCGTCAAGCCCACCTCGTAAAATATTCCACTTTACCGAAATTCGGATTTGACGTACAAGCGACATACCCTGGCCCGAGACAAGGGGCGGATCGCGATCGTCACGAACCGCGGGCTGGGCAGCGATGGACGCGACGGCGTCGGGCATAATAGGCATTGCAGGGCGGCTTCGGCTGTGAGCAATGGCTTTCGTGCCTACGACACGATGCCGAAAGCGTCTTGGCATGGCTTCGGGTGTGAGCACACGCCAGCACCCGAAGTCCCAGCGAGGACGTGCGCGGACGAACAAGTCGTGTGGTCTATATTTTGGCATTCGGTGAAACACGCCGAAACTATGAAAACCCTATGAAAACAAGCCTTTTTGGTTAGGTTTGTTGCGGGGCGTTTCTGCGGGGTTCATCAAATCCAGGGCCTGGCCCTAGTCCAAAAGCAGGAGCCAAAGCACATGACCAGCACCGACATCATCGAACCAACTGGGGAAAAATCCCCAGTTGCCAAGCGCCCCCGCCGCACCAGCACCATCCTCACCGACCGCCTCTGCCAGAAGCGCGTCAACGAGCGCACCAAGGTCTATGACCGCAAGTGCCGGGGACTCTATGTCAGCATCATTCCGGCTGGCGTGGCGACCTTCAATTTCAAGTTCACCGATCCCGCGACGGGCAAGCAGCGCTCGACGGTGCTGGGCGTCTACAATCCCGAGACCTTCGGAGTCGAGGATGCCCGCAGCAAGGCCTACGCGCTGAAGGTCCTCGATCCGGCGGCACTGGTCGAGCAACTGCGTCAGACCAAGACCGCAAAGGGCAGGCACGGCAGAACGGTGGCGGAGATCGTTGAGGCCCGCATCGACTGGATGCAGCAATTGGAACAGAAGGCTGACGGCGAAAAGCGCCCCCGCATAGAGAGCTGGGAGAACGTCGCCAGCCACCTGCGGCGGTTCGTCAATCCGTCGCTGGGCAACAAGATCGCCAGCGACGTGACGCGGCAAGATATCGCAGAGCTGTCGAACGACATCCTCGACGGCAAGTATGGCAGGCCCTCGATCAGCAATGCCCGGCACACGCGCCGCGCGGTATCCGGCCTGTACCGCTGGGCGTCGGAGGCAGGCCGCGACTACGTCCCCGAAACCTGCCGCCCCTGCTTCAACCTGCCCAAGCTGCCAAAGGAGCACGCCCGCAAGCGGGTCTTGAGCGAGGGTGAGATCAGAACGCTCTGGCATGGCCTAGACCGCGACAACCTGCCGTGGGATCGCCGCACCCGGCTGGCGATCAAGTTCGAGCTGGTCACCATGCTGCGCTCGGCCGAATTGGTCGCCGCCAATCGTGACGAGCTGATTGATCTCGACGGCGACGCGCCGTTGTTGCGCATCCCGGCCAAGCGGGTCAAGAAGCGTCGGGTCATTGAACAACCGCTCTCGCCGCTGGCGGTGGAGATCGTCAAGGAGGCGCTCGCAAGGACCGATCAGCAGTTCGTCTTTGAGAGCCCGGTTTATCCCGGGCAGCCGATCCACCGCACCGTGATGGCGACGGCGCTGCGCGGCACCAAGCACGAGAAGTGCAAGGGCAAGACCAAGACGCCCGGCCTGTGCGAGTTGCTGGGCCTGAAGCCGTTCTCGCCACATGATCTGCGCCGCACCGCTGCGACGCTGGCTGGCGAACTCGGCTTCTCAGAGGCGGCTATTGCCAAGTGCCTCGACCATGTTGTGACCAAGGACGATGGCGAGAGGGTGCAGCGGGTGACCGGCGTCTATGTCCGCTCGAAGCGCATGAACCAGAAGCGCGCGGTGCTGGACGGCATCGCAGCCGAGCTGCGGCGGATCGTCGGCGCCGCGTCTGTCGTGGCGGAGTTGGGGGCCGCAGCCTAATTCATTGCCCAACCGTTTGCGCCAAGGATTTCAGAAGCCGCCCATGCGCGGCTTCTGAATAGGTGGCGGCCCCGCCTTCCTTGACCCTTGATGATGCTACCGCGTCCCGGCAGACGGAGGGAGAAAGGCTTCTGGGTCATCTGATTTACTTATCAATAAAACTTGGAATCAAATGTGGACTTTGGTGCTTAGGAAAGGAAGAAATTTGGAAGTAACGCGCCCCAGCTGGCAGTGCTTGACCAGCGCCCTACATGCTTTGCCATGACAGAAATAGATGCAAACAGGTTCCGAAAAGAGGCGGAGGAATGCCGTTAGCAAGCCGTTGGGCAAGGGCTTACCGCCTGATTCGAATGATCGGCCTGTGAATAACCGGGACAAGCGTCCCGATCCTCCCGTTACTACCTTGCATTGTGCCATCGTGAAGGCTCCCGAATCGGCTTCAAGAAAGCCAGCCGTTGGGAGGGGGCACGTCATGGATATGATCACTGAAGGTCTGTTGGCCGAGTTTTCCAAGGAATTCCAGATCGAAGCATTGCAGGAGGATAAGCGATTTGAGCACCTTTGTGGATTCATCGTCGTAAAGCGTCATTACTCGGAGACCTTCGACCCAAAAGAGATTGTCGTAGGCGCAGGTGGGGACCTAGGCATTGACGCTATCGGAATCGTCGTGAATGGCATTCTCGTTACAGACAGAGATCAGCTTGAGGATATGCTCGGCGACAATCCTGACTACTTGGACGTCGTCTTCATCTTCGTTCAAGCGGACCGAGGGTCTAACTTCGAGGCCGCCAAGCTGGGAAGCTTTGGTTACGGGGTAGGCGAGTTTTTTGATCCCAGCACTAAAGAACCTCGTAATGCACGCATCATGGATTTTGTTGAGATCATGCGCGCAATCTATGCACGGAGCAGCAAGTTCAAGCGGGGCAATCCCGCATGCCTGCTCTATTACGTGACCACCGGAAAGGTGGTTGGCGATGCGTCTCTCGCGGCTAGGTCCGCGAAGGTAATGCAAGAGCTTGTTTCGTTGGAGTATTTTAGTGAGGTGGACGTGAACCTCATTGGGGCGGCGGACATCTTAAAACTTTATACTTTCTCGAAGAATTCCATCTCGCGAGAGTTTGCATTCTCTAGCCGACAGGACATCCCCGAGATTCCAGGAGTGAAGGAAGCGTTTGTCGGCTTCATACCCGCGCTGCACTATCTCCCGATTGTCTGCGACAATGACGAAGTCGTGCGAAGCGTATTCTACGACAATGTTCGCGACTGGCAGGGATATAACGACGTAAATGACGAAATTCGCGCGACCCTTAAGTCGGATCGCCGAAAACGCTTCGTGCTGATGAACAATGGCATAACGATCATTGCTAGGAATATGACGCATACTGGGAGCAAGTTCGTCATTGAAGACTTTCAAATTGTGAACGGCTGTCAGACGAGCCACGTTCTTTTCGAAAATAAGGAGCATCTCGATGAAACCGTCCTCGTGCCACTGCGTCTGATCTGGACGCAGGACGAGGAAGTGATTGAGGATATTATTCACGCAACAAACAAACAGACTGAAGTCACCAGCGAGCAGTTCTTTGCTATCACCACATTCGCCCGACATCTTGAAGCATTCTTCAAGAATTTTCCGGAAGGAAAGAGACTGTACTATGAGCGACGTTCTCGCCAATACGATGGTCTGCCGATAGAGAAAACCCGCGTCGTGCTTCAAACGAATGCTGTTCGGGCTTTTTCTGCGATGTTTCTTGCCGAACCTCACAGCACGGTTCGCCGCTATAAGAGTCTTTCAGAGCGTGTAGGCAAGGATATTTTCATTCATGAGCACAAGCTCTATCCCTATTACACCTCAGCTTACGCGCTGTACCTACTGGAGTTTCTTTTCCGCAATCAGAAGGTTGACAGCAAATACAAGGTTGCAAGATTCCAAATTCTCTTGGCGGTTCGACTGCTGGGCAACAGCAGTCCAATTCCGAAATGGAACGCGAATGCCATGGACAAGTACTGCGAAGCTATTTGCGAGAGCCTCTGGGACGCCTCAAAAGCTGACGCGCTGTTCGACAAGGCCCTTAAAGCAATCGATGCGGTGGCTGGAGCGAGTCTGGATCGCGACAAACTTCACGAAGCGAAATTCACCGAAGAGCTGATGCTTTATTGCGCTACATTGTGATTCCTACACTAGCGTGCTTTTTCTCGGCTCAAGGAGGCATCGGCTAGGGTCGGATGCCGGTGACAGCGCCACCACAAGCCGGGCCGCCATCCTCGCGCTCAACCGAGTGGTAAGCAGCGGTCCCTTGGTAGAAGCCGCCAATCCATTGGCTGAATGGCTGCAACTGAAACGGGCCTATGTTTTTGTCGAGGCAACGTTCAGAAGCTGAGCGACAGCGGTGACGACCTGAACTGGTGCGAACGGTTTGGTGAGAAGGATGCTGCCCGGCACGCCGTGAGAAGGCCACTCGTCGCCCGAGACACCCGTCATGTAGATCACCGGCATGTCGGGCTTGATCTCGCGCACGCGCTTGGCGACCTTCCAACCGCTCAATCGACCCGCCAGATTGACATCTGTCAGCAGAGCGCGAAACTTCTCTTTGTCGGCGCTGAGTATCATCAGCGCCTCTTCGCCTGATGACAAGGATACGGCGCCAAAGCCGGCCTCGTTGAGTGCGTCCTCGATGAACCCCTGAATGGCGTGCTCGTCTTCGACGACGAGAACGACCGGCAGCAACTCTTTCACACCGAAGTTCCCCTGAAACCCTTAGCTTAAGTTACAAAGTGCACACTTGTTCCGGAAGATATTACCGCTGAGCAGCAGCTTGGGCCTGTCGGGGCTTATCCGCTTGATATACCTCCAAATTCCCGAATGCGCCCCTACACAGGGTGGCCGGAACACGGTAAGGTTCCTCTTCGCTCCAACGGGAGTTGCTGTGTATGCCTCGCTCCCCCTCCATCGTGCCGCATGTCGATCACGACACCTATCTTGTGCTGAACGATTTTGGCAGCTTCGGGCGCGCCTGGTGCGAGGCTGACGAAAAAGACAGTGACCGCGCATCACTTCTCCGCCGCCTTTTGGAAGACCAATTTAGTCATCCCGTGCGGATCGTCGCGTTCAATACCGCCGAGGGCTGGTCGCGCGACGTGACGGTAGATATTGCCGACGAGCTGCGTCGCCGTTTTGTCGAGTACGATGACGTGCCAAGTTCTGTGCAGGAGTTTGTGGAGACCGCAGTCCGGCGGTGACCACGCCACAAGGTTCGAGAGCAAGCGGGCGAGCGCTTCCGCGATGCAATGCCGGCCTACGCGCCAAACGCGCGGCTGATCTCGCGCACAAGCCTGAGCGCCGCGTCACTATGTCGGCGCGAGCCGCCGCTAGACCGCGAGAAACGTAAGTTGTCTGCGCACGGGAAAGGAGCGGAGCCGATCCGCTCGCTCATTGGTGAGGCCCTGACGGACATGCCGCCCTAAGCCTCATACCCTCAGCAGCCCGCCGGGTTTCATTTTTGGAACAAACGGGCGGTCTGCATGTTTCCGAGCATTGTTGCTCGGGAAGCTGCAAAGATGCTTACGATGATGGCAACGCTCGCCGCGCCTGTCGTGGTGCTGACGATATTGATAATCCTCGCCTGTGAGATCAGGGACGCCTGGCATAGAAACCGCATCGAATAGTAAGACCGCCTCAGTGGGCCGGGACCGCTACAACCCGTTACCCAGGAAGGACCATATCAGGGGATTGGCCATGGGCATCGAGTGCATGCACTCGGCGAAATACTGGCGGGCTCGCGCGGAGGAGCTTCGCGCCAAGGCAGACAACTGCGAGTATCCCGAAACGCGAGATGCGCTTCGCAGTGTTGCCAAGAACTACGACGACCTCGCGCGAAGCGCTGAGCAAATCGGACGCACGGCCGAAGCTCGGCTAGTCGCTGAGGAATATGCGAACGACCAACGCGGGCTACAGCAGAAACTCCGCCATAAGATGAATTAAGGCCGCCTCGGTTGGCGGCCTCTGTCCACACCCACGACCAGCAGTAGCTCGGCGCCGTTCCGAACTGATTTCCGCCGCCCTAATTTCGCGGTGCCTATGCGCAAAGGCCCGCGCAAGCGGACTTACGCTGCGAACGGTCTGGCCAGTGGCCAGACGAAGTCAGGCTCTGCGATCTTGAGCCGCGCTTCGTCTGCAAGGCATGCGGGCAGCGCGGCGCCGACGTCAGGCCCGGAAGCGAGCCCACCGTAGCCGCTGGCGTGCTGCCCGCACGAAGAGAGTAAGGCCCCGTGAGTTGGCGGCCTGTCACGGTGTCAATCGTCCTGCTTTTCTGAGGTGATCTGACCAGTCCTTGGATCGGCATGGAAATCCATCCTCTTGCCGTCCTTGATGCCTTCACCCTCCCATCGGCCATCATCGGCTTCCAGCTTCGTGACCTGCGAATAGCCAGATTGCTTAACTTTCGCCATGACCTGGTCCATCGGCATCCAATCTGGCCCAGGCTGATCAGCATAGGCGAATGGCGGAGCCAACAAGATCGAGGCCAAGGCGGCTGCGGCGAGTTTGCGCATAGTGATCTCCTATCTGGGGATCACCTCCAACGAGGCGAGCGGATATTCGTTGCCTCACGGTTTGCTGCAAAAAGTGGCCGTGCCCAGTTCGGCTTCTGCTGCGCGGAACCAATCCGCTGTGTGCCTTTTTGCACAAAATACGGAACGGATACCGCTCTTGCGAGTCATTCCGCATTCGGGCCTGGGAGATAGCGGCGTGCCGTCAGCGGAATACTATTTGCGACAAGCTGAGGTCGCATCAAGGATGGCCCTCACAGAGGGCCTTCATCGAAGCGAATGCTAGCCGGCCCTTTGCGGTCCAACTGGCGCTTCCACTACGTGGAGTTGCTTG
This sequence comes from Bradyrhizobium sp. 35, assembly GCF_023073215.1. Lineage (NCBI taxonomy): Bacteria > Pseudomonadati > Pseudomonadota > Alphaproteobacteria > Hyphomicrobiales > Nitrobacteraceae > Bradyrhizobium > Bradyrhizobium sp. 35. The sequence continues at coordinate 74,649 of NZ_JADPJC010000141.1, read as the reverse complement.
AGCATGGCGTGCCTGACCCCCGCCGAGAAGATTGAGCAGAGCTATGACGACGCCATGATCGCGCTGGCCGACTATCTCACGCGCGACTGCGATGCCGAGACCACCGTCGACCGGCTGCTCCGCATCCTCGATCGCGACAGCCTCCGAGATGCTATCACTGAGGTCTTGGTCGATGCGCGGGTGCATCCTAGGCCGAGGGCGGATGTGCTGGAATAGACGGAGCGGCCACGCGGCTTACCGGCTGATGCGGAACAAATAGCACACCTATGGTTCCGGTGACTCTGACCTACGCTGGTGCGAGAGCCGTTGTGCCTCCTCGTTCTGGACCTGTTCAAGCAAATCGAGGGTGGCGGCAAGGCCAGCGTAGGTTCTGGACACGTTTATAAGCAGGTTGGCGACCCGCTTTGTCGTACCTTCAATGTTGGCGCGTGTTCGATATTCAGCCGCGAGTTTGCGGCACTGTTCAGAGCTTTGCCGTGCTGCCGTGATCATCCACACCCGCCCACATGTCCCAAGCGCATGCTTACCGATTTGGATTTCTCAGTGCACGTCAAATCCGACTGAAGAACTACATACGAAGGTTTAGACGCTGCGATTGCAGCCGACCGAACAAGGGCGCGGGTGTCCGCATGGGCGAAGAGCTGATCCGAAGTGAATGAGCACCGCAAGCGACTGCTGCGGGTCAAAAGCGTCAGTCTAGCACTCCGCTGCAAAAACTTCCGGTCTACCGCTCTGAGCCGACATGTAGCGGCACCGCCCCAATGGTAGCGATGGGCCAGAACCGGAAGTCTCGCATCTTTCGCCCGTCCCATTTTCTAGGGAGCACCCGCACGCCCATTCGGGCAAGCCCGCCACTCGAAAGGCGACCAGCCTCAACTCGACGCGAACAGCTCAGATTTGCGCCTATGGACAGTCGCCGACTGAGCACCAACACCCCTGCATGTAAGCACCTTGCGGCGCAGGTACGGAACAACGTTACACCCAAGAGATTCTCGGAACGAAACGGGTCGTCAGTGTTTCTCTGGCTTTAGGAGGTGCCCATGACTTCTCTTGCGATAGAAGGCGCGTGTGCGTTCGCATGGCGGAACTACTTGCTCCTCCACAGCGGCATCAGCGAGAACGATCACAGGCGTTCCGCCGTTTATTGCTACGTCGCCAATCTTCGTGATACCGGCGAGCATGATTTCGATCTCTTGCAAGTAGCGGCAGTCGCTTACTTGAAAAAATTGGACGAATTGCATGACGACCGACGTGCGAGACTCGCTGCGGATCAAATTTTGGCCGAGTGTTTGGAATCACGCCGCGCACGACCGGACACTTAGCAGGCCGATATCTGTCGGTACCTACACAGCCGGGCCGTCGTTCGAGAGGGAGGCTGAAACTACAGCTGACGTTTTGAAGGAACTGGAGACCGCCGCTTTTGGCTATCTGCGCGAGCGCTTGTATTCAGAGCAGCGGGTCGCACGCAGCGACGCGACATGCGCCGTGTTAGTACCGGCGAGCGGCGGTCTCTTTCGATCGGCAACCACCGCGAATACCACCGCCATCCTACTGGAATGCGGCACTCCAGGCCGCGCACGCCATGGTGGAACGCATCCGAGTGACGCCAAAAGAGAAGGACCGCCTTTCGGGCGGTCCCCTTGGGAATTAGATAAAGGTGCTCTCGTAGTACTTGTTCACTCTGCTCTCACTCTGATCCGACCAATTCCAGCTACTTTCGTCATTGTACTTGGGCGCGGACTTCAGCCGGTCTTCGGTAATATTCGTTAGATAGCCACCAAGGCCCTCGTCATATCTCAGGGACTGCCACGGCAAGGGATAGTAGTCGTCGCCGATACCCAGGAAACCGCCGAAGCTCAAGACGGCGTATTTTACCTGACCGCTTCTTTTATCGATCATCACACGTTCGATGGTACCGACCTCACGTCGGTCCGCGCCGTACACCGTCGTTCCCTCAACCTTATCACTTCCGATCAGATTACTCGTTTCACGATCTTGCATTCCCATGATTACCTCCGCTGCTTAGGAGCTTGGAATCGCGCTGATGGTCAGCGCCATCAGCAGCCGCAGTTGGAGAACGGGATAAACGGGCAAAGGGTTCGCTCGAAACGAGCGGACTATAAGGTTTTAATGTTTCGGCGGAACGCAAGTGTCTTGGGTGCTTTCAAGCTGCTCGGCCATCGCTAGTGGCATTGTCCCGTATTCGACTGGTCAAAGCGGGAAAAAATGGCATCGGCCGGAACGTTCAAGAAGTTGGCTGAGTTGAAAGTCATGCGCCTCGCGCTCCGGTTAATTCTGCGCGGCGCAGCCGACTAAAAACCCGCAAGAGGCTGCAAACTTGTCTCCGACGTGCAATCGCAGCACGGCCGTGCGAGGATGTGATGTACACCACCGCGATATACGATGAGCTGAGGCAGATAGAGGCGGATGTCGTCGAAGGGGAACGGCGCCTCGCCGAGCAAGAGGCGCTTGTTATTGAGCTGAAGCGCCAGAACCAAGACACGGAAAAAGCTGAAGCCGAGCTTGAACGGATGCGCGGAGATCAGCAACGTCGCGATCAGGATCGACAACGTCTGCTCTCACGGCTGCAACCCTGAAACAGCCACCCGCATTCTTACGGGACTTTAAGCGGATCAGCTAAGATCGCTCCGGTAGTCGGTCCAGAACGGGCCATTTCCGGATTTGTGAACCTCAGCAATCAGCGTGGGATTTTGGTTGTGTCGATGGCGGTGCTCTCGTCCGTCTGCGCAGGAGGAGGTTTGGCCACGCGCTCACGGTACGATGGCAGATCGACAGCATTTGCCGCCGGTGGGTTGGCTTCCAGTCGCAAGATGTCGCGTTCCATTTCGACGATCTCCCGGACCTGCGCATCGATAATACCGTCCGCAAGCCTCCGCACCTCTGGGTCTTTGATGTGCGCCCGCTCGCTTGTCATGATGGCGATCGAGTGATGGGGGATCATGGCCTTCATGTAGGCGACATCCCCAATCGTTTGCTGGCTGCGGACGAGCCAAAGCGAAGCGCCGAATACAATCGCCGCGACGGCAAGAATGGCAGCATTCAGCCGATAGCTCCTATACATGCCAAACATGAAGCTGAGCATGATTATCGCCATCGCCGCTCCCATGAGCAGGGCCATATAGACCCGCGTCTCACTGAAGCGCACGTGTTCCAAGGCATACGTGTTAAGGTACATCAACCCGAACATCACGACGGTCGAGACGGTAATCATGGAGAAGAAACGCGGGTAGGACATGGGCCACCTCCGCAGAGGAGACTCGTTGAAGTTTGCGCGGTTCCTCGACCGGGCGGCTTTCAGCTTCGAGGCATGACTGACCTAGCCCGATGCACTCGGCAGTCTGCTGACCCAATCAGTGAGCTAGCCGGTCACCTCCTTCTGGGGCGCAAAGCTGCGCGAGCGCAATAGATCATCCCGCCAGCTAAGATGAGAAGAACGGCCGCCCCAGCGAGGAAGTGCAAAATCGCCATCGCAGCGCTCTCTAGGGCTTTTCCGTCCTTCGCTGGACAAGCAGCGCCACCAGCAGCAGGGCTGCCGTGGCCAACAGGAATGTCCCGGAACTGATTTCAGCGGGTCTGCGTCGCATCCCGAACGCTATCACGATCGCTGATGGCCGCATTCACCTGAGTTAACACCGTCACTTACTTCAAGGCAGCGACAAAGAGGGAGCCTTAAAATCAGCTAGGGGTTAAAAGCGTCGGTCTAGCACTCCATTGCAAACTCCCGGTCTCCCCCTCTGAGCCGACATGTAGCAGCACCGCCTCAACGGTAGCGATGGGCCAAAAGGCGACCGAACTCGACTAGCGATTGGCCTCAATTCATCTTATCTTCGGCCCATGAATGATTGCTGTTGTCCTCCGCCGCCCCTCAACTTGGGCGGAAACAAGAAGCGGGATGCCGCTTACCGCCGGGTGCTCTGGGCTGTGCTCGCGATCAATGCCGCAATGTTTGCGGTTGAGGTCGTCGCGGGCCTCGCTGCTGGATCGGCGTCGTTACAAGCAGACGCGCTCGACTTCTTAGGTGACGCTGCAAACTATGCCATAAGCCTGCTCGTAGTTGGCATGGCACTCCGCTTTCGCGCTGCTGCTGCTCTTGCGAAGGGCGCTACAATGGCCGCCTTCGGTGCATGGGTCATCGCAACAGTCGTTTGGCATTCGCTCCACGGAACGCTCCCAAGCGCAGTTGCTATGGGCACCGTTGGAGTTGCGGCCTTGGCTGCCAACGCCGCTTCATTTGGTCTTCTTTGGGCGTACCGTCATGGTGACGCCAACATGCGATCTGCATGGATTTGCACCCGTAACGATGTGCTTGGGAACCTCGCGGTCTTATTGGCAGCCGCTGGCGTGTTCGGGACCGGCACAGGATGGCCCGACGTGATCGTGGCCGCCATCATGGCAGTGCTTGCTATTCAGGGTGCTGCTATCGTCATCCGGCAAGCCGTCGGAGAGCTGCGCGTAGGCCGTTTGGCAGCAGCCGAATAAATCCCCTTGCCAAGGCTAATGTTCGTTTTGGGTCAAAACCTGCCCTGATGGCGCGGCCGGAGAATGTCTCCCAGTCCCCCGGAAGCGGACGTGGCTTGAGTTTGGCAGTCCGGTTCACCTCGCCTCTAGGGCGCGAACTAGCGGCAGCGGAATAAGCAAGGGATGTTTCGGAAGGCTGGCCGCTGGACGGGTCAATCGCTTCGGTTTGCCCCTCCGCCAATGACTTCCGGTATACCCCGGGTGAACGGACATTGGCCTGATACCCGAGCCTCCGCTGAGAAGAATCGTCTGTATGCCTTCGCATCGAATGCTTCCGATTCCCAGGGCCAGTCGAAACAGCAAAGATGGCTGCCCCCGTACCACAGAAAGTAAGCCGAAACGGTGCTGCCGCCGCGATCATCATCGTTTTCGTCTAAATAGATTTCCCATTCGACAATATCGCTCAGCAGCATGCCCTTCGATGCGAGGAATTTCGCAGCAGCTACCTTTGCTTCCCGCGCTGTTTGCACGTCAATGCGCTTTCGATTTGAGGGCTAAAGTCCAGCTTGAACTTGTCCCTGGCTTGTCGCGAGTGGTGCTCACATTGCAATGCCAAATGCCGCCGTCAAACGTCACCATCATTCCGCGCGAGTAGTCCTTTGGTGCTTGCCAGCTTCCCTGATACCGGATGCCGCCGCCAGCTTCGAGTTCGCGAATCCGCGTCTCTAACGGGGCGATGGCCTTGCCAACGAAATCTGCGATGATCGGGGCAATAGCGGACATAAGGTCGGGTAAGTCGGCGGTTCGTATTGGTCTAGCGAGTTGTTCGGCAGTGAGGTCGGCGGGCTTTTCCATCGCTTTGCTGCTCAACGCCGCTTTTGCGTTTCGGACGCGATCTGCTTGGCTCGCTCCCCGATCAGATATCTGACGTTTTCACCATGGGAGGCTAAATATGCCCGAGCGATTTTTAATTCGATTAGTTCGGTTCGGGTGAAGCTGCGTTTCGTGCCGGGCCGGCGGGTACCTGTAGCCTTCAGCACGACGATCTTGTCATAGTAGAATTTCACGTTAGCCGAGTGCCCACCCGCTACCGCTTTGCCCAAAGCGATCTCCAGACCGAAAAGCTCGGCATCCGTTGGTCCGGCGAAAACTACTGGCGATCTTTGGCGGCTCTGAGTGATGGCGGCTGACATAGTTGCGGCCCTCTCGGGATTGCCGAGTGTCGCATACTCGCGACAGTCATGCAGTCACCCGTGACGGTCGCAACGATGTTGGACGTGTAATCAACGCCGGTTTCATGTGTTTTTCCGGCCCGTCCTATCCAGCCATGCCGCGATCACGATGGCCAATGCAGCGCCAATCTTCTGCCGGTCCTCCGCGTGGCTCTTCTGCAATAGCGTTTCTGAGAGCAGCGCCTCGGTCACCCGGATTTCATCGACCTCGACCGGTACGACGATCCTGCCGCACTCCTGTCGCCGGCGCTGCCTGCGCTTCCGCTCTGCAGCTGTTAGCGGTGCGGTTGGTAGCCATACAGTCATCTCTCCTGCTCCTTCAGCAGCATTTCAAGGGTACGTGGTAGATGGTCACGCGAAGGCCCATTGCCAATTTGCTCCCGGGACAAATGCAGCGGCCGGTGCGGTTCTCGGGGCCTTGTTGGGCCATGTTTGAACATACCCCCCGGTATCACCCCGCTCCGGCGCCCATTGGCTAGTCGATAATGTCGCGACGCTCCAGCTTGAACCGACGATCAAACGCGTCGCGCTGACGCAGCGTCTGCCACTTCTCAATCACAGGCGAGATGCGCGGCGCAATCGCAGCCGCGAGCAGGTCCGCGCCAGCGTCCAGCTCTTCCGGTGTCGGCCAGATACGGTCAGGAAAATCGATCTCATGTTGCGCGGCGCGAGCGCGCACGGTCGCCAGCGCGTCATGCAAGCGGATACAATAGAAACTGACCTTCGGCGGCTCGGCACCGGCGCCGTTCTTGAAGTGCTGCGCGACCGCTTGCATGGCATCGATGACGGTGCCAGCGGAGAGCACGACCCAGCGCTTGCCGTCGTGCGCGAAGCAGAGCTGCACCGGCTTGCCGTCGTCGAGATCGTTCAGCCGCGAGATGATTTCGAACTCCAGATCGCGCATCGCATGATCCACCGCAGCGCGGGCAGCACCGGCATCAACCAGTAGATCAAGCGCGCTGACGATCACGGCGTCGGCCGCGATGAAAATCTGATCGCGCCACAGGCCATCGGCGCGCTGCTCCGGGCTCGGCACGATGAGCGGCTGCAACTGGCCGCGTTTCTTCATGGCTTTGCGGTTGTGCTCGGTCTTGCCGATGAGAACGTCGAATTGGTGAGGCGGGATCGGTGTGAGGCAAAACATGGTTCGGATTTCCCAAATGCTTCGGCGGAGGCAGAGTTGCCTCTTGCGGAAAACCACGAGCCCGATTAATAGTCAAGACGATTTAGCCAATGTTTTCAATGGCTTATGGCGGATCGGTGAGGTTCAGTGCGGCTCGGTGAGGTTCAGAAACACCTCGGTGAGGCTGCTTTGAGCGAGCGAAAGAATCCCGCCGCCGGTCTGGCAACCGGGGCGGGACAGAAGCCGAAGTGAAAGGAAAGACGAATGCATGACGAACATACATCGACTGCGGTCGAAGTGTCTACTGCCACTTTGCAGGAGCCCGACGACGAATTGCACACCATCGGCGCGTTCACCGTCTGCACGAACGGTCTGACTGCGCCGCGTGGCGGTCGCCGCAGTCCGGTGCCGCGCAAGGAGATCGAGATCGCCAAAAATTTCCTGAGCAAGTGTCTCCGCACGCGCTGGGCGCGCGACCCCGGCTCGCCGTCGGCAACGATCCTGTGCGATCTGGTCAACGAGTGGGCTCTCGATTGCAACCAGTACACCGACGGCATCAGTGTAGGGGCTATCATCGTCGCCTCCTTGGAGCTGGGCATCCCCTGCGTGCCCAAGGGCGAGAGGGATGCTCTGATCGGAGTCAACTTTCAGGACGCCTGTCTGGGCACCAACCTGCCGATCGACCCGGGCAAGGTGCAGAATGATGTGTGGCAGAGGTATGCCAAGGAAGCCGGCTGCCTTGAGACCGACATCAAGTTCATGAACGAGACTGCACCGCCACCGCCGCGCGAGTGGGCGGTGCCCGACCATATCCTGAAGCGACAGGTGACGCTGCTCTATGGGGAAGGCGCCATTGGCAAATCGCTCCTCATCCTGCAACTGGCGTGCTCGACGGTCCTGTCGAGGGAGTGGCTCGGCTGCCACCCTGAGGCAGGCCCGGTGATGTACCTCGGTGCCGAGGATGACGAAGTCGAGCTGCGACACCGCCTCCATGACATCGCCGCGCACTATAATGAGCCGTACTCCGCACTGATCGAGAACGGTCTATTGGCGTCGAGCTATGCCGGGCAGGACATGACGCTCGCGCGGTTCGACAGCGACGGCAATCTCGTGCCGACGCCGCTCTTTCACGCCCTGTCGGGGTGGGCGCAAATCCTGCGGCCGGTCGTGATCATCCTCGACACGTTGAACGACATCTTCGACGGCGACGAGAACAATCGCGGGCAGGTTGCCGCGTTCGTCGGACTGCTGCGCAGTCTGGCAATGAACGCCAACTGCGCTGTTATCGTCAACGCGCACCCGAGCCAATCTGGCAGCAGCAGCGGCACGTCCGGCTCGACTGCATGGCACGGCAAGGTCAGGGGCCGTCTGCATTTGCGAGCCGCCAACAAGGACGAAGGCGGGCTGACCGATCCCGAGGTACGGGTGTTGGAGTACAAGAAGGTTCAATATGGCCCGCTCCCCCCGAAGGTCATGTTGCGCTATCAGAACGGCGTCTTTGTTCCCGAGGCGCCGGGCGGATCGACCGACTCGCAGATCGTCGAGCAGCGCGCCGAGCAGGTGTTCCTGGACTTGCTCGACCGCTTCACGCGCCAAGGCCGCAACGTCACCGACAAGAAGGGCACCACCTACGCACCGGCATGCTTTGCCAAGGAGAAGGAGGCCACGTCCGAGAAGCTGAATAAGAAGGCGCTCGCCGAGGCCATGTTGCGGCTGTTCGAGGGCAGGAAAATCCGCGTTGTGACCGAGGGGCCGCCATCGAAGCCGCGCTCGCGGATCGTTGAGACGTGAGGGTTTCGACGTGAGAGAAACCGTTTCCAGCAACCAATTCCAGCAGCTTCCACCAGACTTCCAGCACCTTCCACCTGCCTGTTCTTCCACCCCCCTTATACCCCCCGTTGGTGGAAGAAGGGGCCGGGCTGGAAGCCCGGCCCCCCTTCTACCAACCGGCGGCTTGGGGGAGTGCGAGTTTAGGAGGGCAACTTCGCCTCGCCCCGCATTCCCTTTCTTCGCTCGGCGCCTGCTCGGAGGTCGTGGTCGTCGGAGTCGTCGGCTGCTCGGAGGCGTCGCCGCAAGGTACTGTGCGCGCTCCCACAAGGGAGCCGTCGGCGCCCGCCCTGCAAGGCCGGCCGTGTCGAGCCGTTCAGCTTCACCGCGATCAGGTTCTCGAATTCGTTGGAACCTGTGGCACTTCGAACAGCTCGCCAGCGAGCGGCGCGTGATCCGGTACAAGCGCGCCAGCCGAGCCGGTGGCTCTGAGCGTATCCCAAGGACGCCGAGCGGGAGTCACTGGACGCGTTTGGTCTATGCCACCGCTGCCCGGCAGGCGGTCCAGATTAACTTCGATCAGCGGGCCGCAGAACTGGCCGCAGCGCCCATGCCTGGCGCCGCCGAGGGTGATCCGGTCGGAGTGGACGAGACGGTGACCTTCGGCGCCCAAGGTCCGCACCGCCAGCTCGACGTCGCGCCGGCTCCATGTCGGGCCGACAAGCGATGCCGCTTGCTGTAGAGTTTCGAGACCTGAAACTGCTTGACCGTATAGGGCGAGCGCTGGCCGCACAGGCGACGAGCGGCTCAATCCGCCGTACCACCAATGTGCGCACGGATTCGTGCGCACATCCTCTCCAGCGTCTCGGCAACCGCCGCTTCGGCGCGCTCGGTGAGGCTCGTTGTCTCGTCATCTGTCCCATTGGGTCACCTAACGACTTGCGAGCACGGGAGTCTCCGCACCGCCAGCTCAACGGTCATGGTCCAATCGCGCCGACTCAGTTGCGGTTCCAAAAGTCGCGATCCGTGCGACTTTGTCCGCCCATCGCCCCCCGACGCGATGCGCTGCCGCCGCCTCGCGCCGCAATTCCGTAGTCGCGCCTGTTCAAAAGACATGTTTGCGGCCTGTGGTGATCGATAAGACACTCCCCAGCGCCTCCCCAGCAACTCCATGCGGCGCTAAACTGCTCAGCGTCATTCGTTGAGGAGATTTGCAAGTTCCATGGCAAGCAAAAGCAAGGCCGCGAACGCCGCCGCCGCCATCGCCAACAACATTCCGCGCACGAGCTTCACGATCTTGGAGTTCTGCGCGATGGAAAACATTTCGGAGAGCTTCTATCGGCTGCTGCGTGAAGCTGGACTCGGCCCGAAGGAAATCCGGCTGGGTCGGGCCGTGCGCATCACGATGGGGGCCGCCACCGAGTGGCGGGTGATGTTCTCGCAGCAGAGCACGCAGGACGCGTTCAGCAAATTCTTGCAGGAGCGCAAGGAGCAGCGCTCGCGCCGCAAGCAACAGCAGGAGCAGGCGCTGTGAACCGCACAATGGCTGCCGCGACGGAAGACGGCGCACCGAACGAGTCCGGCCCCCGGCGCATGCTCAATGAGGAGCAGGTGTTGCAGATCATCCCGGTATCGCGAACCACGCTGTACCGCATGGAAAAAGCCGGTCGCTTCCCCCGTGCAACCTACATCTCGCCAAACCGGCGCGTTTGGTTCGAGGATGAGATCGTGGCGTGGCAATGCGCGGTTGATGAATTCAACCCGAACCGTGGTCGCGGCAAGGGGCGTCGCCAGCGTGTTTCAGCCTGACACCATCGTGGTCTAGGGCCTAATCGGGCCGAGCCGACCAAAAGCAGCGAAATCACCGGGGAAAACGGCCTTGACGCCAAGTCGTGTGGTCCTGACGCCCGGGGTCTGTGCGTCAAGTCCTGCGGTGATGTGGCGGCCCAACCGGGCCGCGCGCATCAGTCATCTGCATGGCGACGGGGGCAATAGTGCATCGCTCCCCGAGGAGAGCACGAAGGACACGTTAAAACCATCGTGCACGGAAGGCCGGGCGATCCGGCGAACCTGTGGTCCACCCCGTGTGCATTTCTATCGCGCACGGACCTGCGGGTGCCAGCCGGCGCCCGGCCTTCCCTGCGCCCTTGTCTCAATGAGGGCGATGCGACGACGCAAGACTCGGGCGGAACGCGCCGCGAGATCGCGAACTCTCGTCCGCCGTTTGAAACGTGCATCGGCGCGACGACTAATCTTGCCCACTCTCGCTGTCGTCGCCCGGCTTGACCGGGCGACCCGGTAGCCCGAGACAGTCGAGATTTGAGAAGAGAGGCCGCGGCGTACTGAATGCCCCGGTCGAGCCTGGGCATGACAGGCTAGCGCTATCGCATCAGTTCCAAGGTCGAAAGATTGGAACGGGCAGAATTCGCCCCGGTTAGCTCTCACTGCCGAAGAAATCCGCTTTTGGATGAGCCATGACCGATCTATCTATCGATGCGCGGCTGCTTGCCCCTGACAATGACCGGCACGGCGCCAATCTCACGGTCGTCGCTGTCGCGGCGGCTGGCGGGCGCAGCGGCCTTGTCAGGCACGATTTCGTGGCAACAGGGATTGTTGTTTCTTCTCGGAGGCGCACTTGGCCTGACGCTGTACCATGCGCTGTTCGGGTTCACCTCGGCTTGGCGCGTCTTCATTGTCGCACGACGAGGCGCCGGCCTTCGCGCCCAAATGGTCATGCTTGTGCTGGCAACCGCCCTCTTCTTCCCGGCCCTGGCGCAAGGCACTCTGTTCGGCGTCGCCGTGCGTGGCGAGCTCGGCGCGGTGGGCGTGGGCATGCTCACCGGGGCATTCCTGTTCGGCCTTGGAATGCAGCTTGGCGGCGGCTGCGCGTCGGGAACGCTTTATACCGCCGGCGGCGGCAACACCCGCATGCTTGTGACACTGGCGGCCTTCATCGCCGGATCGACGCTCGGTGCATTGCATCTGCCGTGGTGGAGCGCACTGCCGAACATCGGCGCCGTCTCGTTGATCGAACGGCTCGGATGGCTGCCGGCGCTCGTGCTCTGCTGGGCTGTTATGGCTGCAATTTATCTCATCACCCTCAGGGCCGAGATCGGCCGCCACGGCGAACTCGAGCCGGGAGCGCGGACGAAGCTCCGCGGCGCGCGCCGCTTCATGCAGGGGCCATGGCCGCTGCTGTGGGGCGCGATCCTGCTCGCGATCGGAAATTTCGCCACGCTGTATCTTGCGGGACGTCCCTGGGGCATCACCTCCGCTTTCGCGCTCTGGGGATCGAAGATCCTGATGAGCCTCGGCGTCGACGTCGCGTCATGGCCCTATTGGCAGGGCGCTCGCGCGACCTCGCTGCACCAAAGCGTCTTCGCCGACATCACCTCCGTCATGGATTTCGGCATCATCCTGGGAGCGTTGCTGGCCGCAGGCCTCGCCGGCAAATTCCATCCGACATGGCGCATCTCCGCATCCTCGCTCCTCGCCGCCATCATCGGCGGCCTGCTTCTCGGCTATGGCGCCCGGCTCGCCTATGGCTGCAATATCGGCGCTTATTTCAGCGGGATCGCATCGGGCAGCCTGCATGGCTGGTGCTGGCTGGTGGCGGCTTTCGTCGGCGGACATTCTGGGGACACATCTCCGACCGCTGTTCGGCTTGGCCGTCGAGCGGTAGGTTTTCGTCTGCGCGCGGTTTCATCAGACCGCCATGGCGGACGACGATTGAACCTAACGCATCATCATCCGCGCGATCGCCTCGCCAATCACCACGGTCGTGAAATGCGTGTTGGCCCGGCAATCCGATGGCATGATCGAGGCGTCGGCGATGCGCAGGCCGGAGATGCCCTTCACGGTGCCGTCAGGGTTGACCACGCCGTCGGCGCTCTCAAAGCCGGTCATACGACAACTGCCGGCGGCGTGCTGGATATCGCCCGTCTCACGGCGCAGCAGCGCATCCAGTTCATGCTCCGGCAAGGCCGCGGCTTGCGGCAGCGTCAGATCGGTGTCCGCGAGCCGGATCCAGTCGACGATGCCTGATAGCGCCGGCTGGGAGGTGATCACGGCGAGCCGCTTCACCGCATCCTTCATGCGCAACATGTCGCGGGGATCGGCCAGCATGTTTTCCTCGACGACAGGATCAATCGCGGGGTCGGTCGAGGCCAGCTTGAGCGAACCACGCGAATACGCGTTGAACAGCCCGGCGCCGATCGCGCCCGGCACGCCGATGCCGCGGTGATTGAAGGCGATCAGGATCATGTCGCGCTTGCCGCCGTCGGCGAGGCCCGACGAATAGGTCACGCAGCAATTGGTATGGCGGGTGTCCGGATCGGTCGGCCGCAGATTTTCGTGGAGCTGGATCGTGGCGCGAAACAGCGGATGGTCAAAGAAGTGCCGGCCGACCGGCAAGTCCCGCTCGACCGCAATCCCCATCGCCTTCAGCTCATCCGCAGGTCCGATGCCCGAGCGCAGCAGGATCGCCGGACTGTGGATGGCGCCGGCGCACAGCACGATCTGGCGCGCGCTGATGTCGCTGGTCCCCTGCCCTTCGATGTGGACGCGGAGGCCGGTTGCCCGGCCGTCGCTGATCAGCACGCGGTCGACCAGCGCATGCCCGCGAATTTCCAGATTGGCGCGGCCCCGCGCGGGCTCCAGATAACCCTCGTTGGTGGTGATGCGGCGGCTGTCGCGGCTGTTGATGGGATAGCAGGCGACGCCCTCGCCGTCAGGCCCGTTGACGTCAGCGCACCAGGGATAGCCGCTGGCCAACGCCGCATCGCGCAAGCCGCGGTCGATCGGCCCCCATTTTTCCGCCGGCGCGCGATACACCGGCAGCGGTCCACCGCGGCCGTGGCCGGCGGCGTCGCCGAAGTCCAGATCATCCTCGATCACCGAGAACAACGGCATCACGTCCGTGGCCGACCAGCCGGTGCAGCCATTGGCGGCCCACTCGTCGAACGCAGCAGCGACGCCGCGGATGGCGATCTGGCCGTTCATCATCGACGAGCCGCCGAGCCCCTTGCCGCGCCAGTAGAAGCGCGGCTCCTGGCCGGCCACACGGCGCGTCAGAAGATCCGGCCATTGCCACTTCTCCTGGTACTCGCGCTTGTGGATGATCGGGATGGGATTTGGCGTCATCACCTCCCAGGGCGCCTCGTCGGCGCGCCAGTCCAGACCCGCCTCCAGCAGCAGGACGCGCCGTGCGGGATCTTCCGAGAGCCGCGCCGCAACAGCAGCGCCGGCCGAGCCGCCGCCGACAACAATGACATCGTACATCGCGCTACTTCTCAACGTTCCAGAACACCGGGATGGCGGACGGTATCAGACCGCGCGCACCGGCGGAACCAGACTGTCGCCCGACTACCCGATCCCCCTGCCGAACTTGTTCGACTTCGGGAATCCCTTCGGCGGCAGACGGCCGGCGTCCGCGCGAGAGCCTTTCCACTCGGCGAGCTCCTTCATGGTCGCGGAGAATTCGCGGCCGGCGGAGTCCTTCCAGGTCAGGCCCGTCTTGGCGTCGAACACTGCAATGTCGGAGAGGCCGCCGTCCTTGTACTTCTGCAGACGCACACCGCGGCCACGCGCCATCTCCGGCACCTGGTCGAGCGGGAACACCAGCATCTTGCGGTTCTCGCCGATGACCGCGACGGTGTCGCCGATCACCTCGGTGACTGTGCGCGCCTCGTTCGGCATGTCGACGTTGAGGACCTGCTTGCCCTTCTTGGTGGTGCCGACGCAATCGTCCTCGCTGACGACGAACCCTTGGCCCTCGTGGCTCGCGACCAGGAATCTGCGTCCGCCCTTGTTGACGAACAGCGTGACCGGCGCGGCCTCCGGCTCGAGATCGATGAACTGGCGGATCGGCTCGCCATGACCGCGGCCGCCCGGAAGTTTTGCGACATCGAGCGAGTAGAATTTTCCGTTGGTGGCGAACAGCAGCAGCTTCGAGGTCGTTTCCGCGAAGAACGCGAATCCGAGCTTGTCGTCCTGCTTGAAGGCCAGCCCCGAGAGATCCTCGACATGGCCCTTGAGAGTGCGGATCCAGCCCTTGTCGGAGACCACCACCGTCACCGGCTCGCGCTCGACCAGTGCCTCCTCGATCGCAGCGAGATCATGCTCTGGCGCGTCGGCAAAGGTGGTGCGGCGCTTGCCGAGCGGGGTCTTCGGTCCGAACATGTCGCGAACCTTGCCGACCTGCTCGCCGACTTTCTTCCACTGCTCGGGTTCGGACGCCAGCAGTCCCTCGATGCCCTTCAGCTCCTTGCGAAGATCCTTGTCCTCGCCGCGGATCTCCATCTCCTCGAGCTTGCGCAGGCTTCGGAGCCGCATGTTGAGGATGGCTTCGGCCTGCACCTCGGTGAGCTTGAACGCCTTGATCAGCGCCGGCTTCGGCTCGTCCTCATTGCGGATGATCCTGATCACCTCGTCGATGTTCAGATAGGCAATCAGCAAGCCGCCGAGGATCTCCAGCCGGCGCTCGATCTCGGCCTTGCGATGGTTGGTGCGACGGATCAGCACGTCGCGCAGATGGTCGAGCCATTCGCGCAAGCACTCCGCGAGCCCAACGACTTTGGGAATGCGGCCCTTGATCAGCACGTTGAGGTTCAGCGGAATCTTGTTTTCGAGCTCGGTCAGCCGGAACAGCGATTCCATCATCAGCGCGGGATCGACGTTCTTCGATTTCGGCTCGATCACGATGCGAACGTCTTCGGCCGACTCGTCCCTGATATTGCCGACCAGCGGCAGCTTCTTCTGGTCCAGCAGCTCGGCGATCTTCTCGATCAGCCGGGACTTCTGCACCAGAAAGGGTATCTCGGTGACGACGACGACCCAGGTGCCGCGCGCGCCCTCTTCCTGCTCCCATCGGGAGCGGACGCGAAACGAACCGCGACCGGTGGTGTAGGCTTCAGCGATCGCCTGCTTGGAATCGACGCAGATGCCGCCGGTTGGAAAGTCCGGACCCTTGACCCATTTCAGCAAGGCCTTCGACTTCGCGTCGGGCTTCTCGATCAGATGCAGCGCGGCGTCGCAGAGCTCGGCGGCGTTGTGCGGCGGGATCGAGGTCGCCATGCCGACTGCGATACCTTGCGCGCCATTGGCGAGCAGATTCGGGAAGCCGCCGGGCAGCACGATCGGCTCTTTCGACTGGCCGTCGTAATTGGGGCGGAATTCGACGCCGTCCTCATCGATTCCGTCGAGCAGAAGCCGCGCGACGTCGGTCATGCGCGCTTCGGTGTAGCGATAGGCGGCGGGATTATCGCCGTCGATATTGCCGAAATTGCCCTGGCCGTCGACCAGCGGGTAGCGCGAGGAGAAGTCCTGCGCCAGCCGCACCATGGCGTCGTAGATCGCCTGGTCGCCATGCGGATGGAACGAGCCCATCACGTCGCCGACGATTTTGGCGGACTTCTTGAATGCCGTGCCCGGGTCGAGCCGGAGCAGCCGCATGCCATACAGGATGCGCCGGTGTACCGGCTTCAGGCCGTCGCGCGCATCCGGCAGCGCGCGGTGCATGATGGTGGAGAGCGCGTAGGCGAGATAGCGCTCTTCCAACGCCTCACGCAGCGGCACCTCGTGAATTTCGGCCGGTTCCTCCGGCGGAATCAATCGTTTTCCCATGCCGCCCGGTTAAACCGTGGAAGCGAATCGGGCAAGGATCGATTGGTTCCCTGTGGCGGCCTACTGGCCGGCCCAGCCTGCGGTGAAGGTCTGGGTGGGTGGCGCGGCTTTAGCCTGCGTGGTGGCCGGGGCATTGGTCAGGCACCGCCGCGCGGTGTCGATCTCGGCCTCCGTCGCCCCTTTGGACCGTGCCCATGCCTCTGCGGCTGCAGCGGAATATTTAGCCACATAGAATCTGACGACGGTACAGGAAGCACGGCGAAAGACGCCCGGCTGCTCACCCGCGAGGGCGTCCGGCGCCAGCGCAATCAGCGCTGCCGATATCACAAGTCCCTTGATCAGCATGAGGCTATCCCCGGTTGGAACCCAAAATGGCAAGTCCGGGGAACCGAGTTTTGTTCCAGCAAGGGCTGGTCCACTGAGGCAACGCAGAGCCGCGCCAAGCTCATGGCGCGGGAACGGCGGCCTTTGCCTGCTGTCGCGTCAGCGCGTTGATGAAGCCTGCCCGCGCATCGGAATGGCCTTGCCCGCGTGGTTCCAGCACGTGGCGCAGCAGGAACAGGCCGGTCAGTCGAAAGCCGTCCTGGAGATCCTGATCGGTGAGGTCGCCCTGCACCTCGCTTTGGCGCAGGAACGGTGGCAGCCGCAACAGGCGGTCGCGCCACGGCTCGCCCGCCCCGCGGGACACCGCGCCGCCGGATTTGGGCGAGACGTAGATCAGGTCGGTGGTCTCTCCTGTCACCGCGCAGTTTTCCAGCGCCAGCCCGAAGCCGAGTTCGGTGAGCATTGCCAGTTCGAAATGGATCACGTGCACGGCCGCGCTGCCGATGTCGTCGAAATCGTCCAGCGAATGTTCGAGCAGCGCCAGGAGGTTTTCGTGCGGATCGCGCTCCGGCAGCAACCGCGCGATCGAGGCGAGATGGGTGATGCCGTAGACGCCGTGGGATGATCCCAGCAGCGTCGCCGCCCGCAGCTTGAGGCCCTCGATGGCATAGGTGCCGAGATGCTCGTCGAGCCGCGCCCGCCATACCACGCGGAGGCTGTTGCCGGGCTGCAGCAACGGACGCATCCGAGAGCCGGCGCCGCCGCGGACGAGACCGAGATGGCGGCCGTGGGCACGGGTTAGCAACTCGACGATGGCGCTGCTCTCGCCATGCCGCCGCACCCCCAGCACGATGCCTTCGTCGGTCCATTCCATCGGTGAAGTCTAGCGGATTCCGGTCTTCAATCGTAGGGCGGATTGGCCGAAGGCCTAATCGGCCAATCGCGGGGGCACGCCTGGAAGGTGAATTGCGCGCCGCCAATCCACCCGACACGGCCTCACGCGTTGAACCAGCCCTGCGCGTCGCCGCGGAACGAGAAATACAATCCCATCGCGGTCAGCACGCAGGAGACGATCTCGATGGCGCTGTCGAGTTCCATGCCTTTCTCGCCGATGATCTGGCCGAGCGAGATCACCGACAGCACGAGCGCTGCCGCCAGCACCCAGCGCGGCCAGTTCTTGCGCCCGTGCGCGGCCAGCCGGACGAAATACACCAGCAGCAGGATCATGCCGCCGGCGAGCAGCGACGACGTCATGATCATCTGTTCGGTCATCTCGGCAGTCGGCGTGCGGTCCTGCACCGCCACCGACAAGGCATCCAGCATCAACGATGCATAGAGCAACGCTTCGAAGCGCCGTACGTTGCTGGGTACGCTCATCGTCGACCGATCTTTTCTTGGTTATTCTTTGGGAAATTCCAGGCCCATCTCGCGGTAGCGATCGGGATCGTCGCTCCAGTTCTCGCGCACCTTGACGAACAGGAACAGGTGCACCGGCACGCCCAGGATCTCGCCGATCTCCTTGCGCGAGTCCGCGCCGATCGACTTGATGGTGGCGCCACCGGCGCCGAGCACGATCTTGCGCTGGCTTTCGCGCTCGACGAAAATCGTCTGCTCGATGCGCACCGACTTGTCCTTGCGTTCTTCCCACTTGTCGGTCTCGACGGTGGACTGGTAGGGCAGTTCCTGGTGCAGTTTGCGAAAGATCTTCTCGCGCGTGATCTCGGCCGCGAGCTGCCGCATCGGCGCGTCCGACATCTGGTCTTCGGGATAGAGGAACGGCCCCGGCGGTACGATCTCGGACAGTGTACGCCTGAGGTCATCGACGCCGTCGCCGGAGATCGCCGCGATCATGAACGTCTTTGCGAAGGCCATGCGCTCGTTGGCAGCCTGCGCCAGCGCCAGCAGCTTCTCGCGCTGGACCAGGTCGACTTTGTTGATGACCAAAATCTTCTCGTGCTTGACGCTGGCGACCTTGGTGAGGATTGCCTCCGCTTCCTCGTCGATGCCGGCCTTGGCATCCAGCAGCACGCAGACGAGGTCGGCGTCATGCGCGCCGCTCCAGGCGGTCGAGACCATGGCGCGGTCGAGCCGGCGCTTGGGCAGGAAGATTCCGGGCGTATCGACCAGGATGATCTGCGCGTTGTTCTCGATCACGATGCCGCGGATCAGCGCGCGCGTGGTCTGCACCTTACGCGAGACGATCGTGACCTTGGCCCCGACCAGCGCATTGACCAGCGTGGATTTGCCGACATTCGGCGCGCCGATCAGCGCGACGAAGCCGCAGCGCGTGGCAGTGGGCGCCTCGCCGCTTGCTTCAACCGTCATTGCCGCCGCCAACGCCTTCACGTTCGATCATCACTGAAGCTGCCACTTTCTCTGCCGCGCGCTTGCTGCCGCCGATGCCTTCCGCCGGTGCCAGCCCCGGCAGGTCGACCGCGACGCGGAATTGCGGATCGTGATGCGGGCCGGTGCGCTCGACCTCGCGATAAACCGGCGTCGGCAATCCCTTGCCCTGTGCCCATTCCTGGAGAACGGTCTTGGGATCGCGCAAGGGACGTCGCGGCTTGTGCATGCGCTCGGTCCAGTTGCGCTTGACGAAATCGGCCGCTGCCGCGTAGCCGCCGTCTAGGAAGACGGCGCCGATCACGGCCTCGCAGATGTCGCCGAGCACGCTCTTGCGCAGGCGCGCGTCGGCGCTGGAGCCGACCGAGCCGAGCTTGATGTCGTCGAGCAGACCGAGCGACTTGGCGACATCGGCGCAACTCTCCTTGCGCACCAGTTCGGCAAGTCGCTTGGACAGCTCGCCTTCGTCGGCGTTCGGGAAGGCGTGATAGAGCATGTCGGAGACGACGAGCCCGAGCACATGGTCGCCGAGGAATTCCAGCCGCTGATAGCTGTCGCCGCGCTTGCGCCCGGACTTCAGCGCGGAGACATGCGTGATGCCTTGCATCAAGAGGTTCGGATCGGCAAAGCTGTAGCCGATGCGTGCCTCGAGCCCCGCATTCGCATCCGAGCCCCTGACCTTGCTGCTCCGCACCCGCTTCTTCTTTGCGGGCGTCTTGATCTCAGGCGTCTTGACCTCAAGGGTCTTGGTATCAAGAGTCTTGGTCGCAGCTTCGCCGTCGGGGCCCGCTTGCGCCTCGGTCGGTAGGATCGCGATGTCCTTGGCTTCGTCTTTCATCGGACGATTTTGAAGAAGCGATTCCAGCGCACCGCCCAGGGCCAGCGCCAGAACATCCAGGCATGCTCGCCTTCGGCGATCGAGAAGAAGATCATCTGGGCGCGCCCGATCAAATTCTCCTGCGGCACGTAGCCGACCTGGCCGAGGAAGCGACTGTCGGTGGAGTTGTCGCGGTTGTCGCCCATCATGAAGAAGTGGCCGGTCGGCACGGTGTAGACGTTGGTGTTGTCGACGTAGCCGTTGTCGGCGCAGTCCAGCGTCTCGTAGGACACGCCATTCGGGAGCGTTTCCTTCCAGCGCTTCACCCGGGAGACGCCGCTGCCTTCGGCGCCGCAGGGGTCCTCGCCGACAAATTCGCTCATGCGCTGCCGCTCGACCGGCGTGTCGTTGATGTAGAGCAGCCCGTCCCGCATCTGGATGCGGTCGCCGGGCAGGCCGATCACGCGCTTGATGTAGTCGGTGGAATCGTCCTTCGGCAGGCGGAATACGACGATGTCGCCGCGGTTCGGGTCCGAGCCCCAGATCCGCCCCGAGAACAGCGGCGGCGAGAACGGGATCGAGTAATGGCTGTAGCCGTAGGAATATTTCGAGACGAACAGATAGTCGCCGACCAGCAGTGTCGCCTTCATCGAGCCGGATGGGATGTTGAACGGCTGAAACAGGAAGGTGCGGATCACCAGAGCGATCAGGAGAGCGTGGATCACGACCCGGATCGTTTCGCCGATGCCGCTCTCAGTTTTCGTTCCTGAAGTCACGCTCATTGCTCTCTCAATTCCGGCGGGCGGTCACAGCGCGCCCTCCTCCCGCGAACAGCCCATCGCTCGCGGCCCAAGGAGATTGTCCTGATTCTGATAATGAGGGCCAATTCCGGCGTAAAGCCGAATTCGCCCAGCCTGATTTGCGTCCGCGGACTTTTAGACGGTTGTCGGAGACCACGCAATCAAGGATCGCGTCAAAACTGCATAAGCGCTTGATTTTGAATGCGAATTATAAAATTATCGGAGCACCGTCAGGGTTTGGCCAGCGGCACGGCCGAAATGATGACGAAGGCCTGTGCCAGCGGCCAGTCATCGGTGATCGACAGGTCGATCTGCGCCGCGAACCCTTCGGGCGTCAGGGCCTGGAGCCGGGCCAGCGCCCCGCCCGTCAATTGCATGGTTGGCCGCCCTCCCGGCAGGTTGACCACCCCCATGTCGCGCCACCACACGCCGCGCCTGATGCCGGTGCCGAGTGCCTTGGAGCAGGCCTCCTTGGCGGCGAAGCGCTTGGCGTAGGTTGCCACCACCATCTTCTCGTTCTTGGCGCGCCGCTCCGCCTTGGCCCGCTCGGCCGCGGTGAAGATGCGGTCGAGGAAGCGCTCGCCATGGCGGTCGATCACCTTGCCGACCCGGGTGATGTCGATCAGATCGGAGCCGATGCCGATGATCATGCCCGGCTCCGGCCGCGGTCCATCGCCGCGCGCATGCTGCGAACCGTCTCGGCGAGACCGACGAACAGGGCTTCGCCGATCATGTAGTAGCCGATGTTGAGTTCCATGATGTCCGGCAAGCCGGCGATCGTCTCCGCAGTCGCGTAGTCCAGCCCGTGTCCGGCGTGAACCTCCAGCCCTGCTTCTTTCGCCAGCTTCGCCCCTGCCACGATCCGCCGCCATTCGGCCTCGGCCTTGTCGGCGTGACCCTCGACGACGGCGTCGCACCAGGCGCCGGTGTGGATCTCGATCACGGGTGCGCGCAGCCGCGCCGCCGTCTCGATCTGGGCGGGATCGGCCGCGATGAACAGCGACACCCGGATGCCGGCATCGTTCAGCCGCGCGATATAAGGCGCCAGCGCATTGTGCTGGCCGACGACGTCGAGCCCGCCTTCGGTCGTCACCTCCTGGCGCCGCTCCGGCACGAGGCACACCGCATGCGGCCTGGTGGCGAGCGAAATACGCATCATGTCCTCGGTCGCCGCCATCTCGAAATTAAGCGGCTTGGAGATCTCGGCTTTCAGCCGCGCCATGTCCTCGTCGCGGATGTGCCGGCGATCCTCGCGCAAATGAGCGGTGATGCCGTCGGCGCCGGCCTCGATCGCCAGCAGCGCCGCGCGCACCGGATCGGGATTGCGGCCGCTGCGCGCGTTACGCAGGGTCGCGACATGGTCGACATTGACGCCGAGGCGGAGCGGAGGTGCAGGCATTTCAGGACTCACGGAATCATAGGAATGGACCATGACGGAAGGCGTCTATCCATTAACACGTTCGGCGCGGGCGACGACCGCCTTCGCGCGCAGCTGGGCCAGGATCGCGCTCAAATGCTTGAGATCGTAGACTTCGAGATCGATCGTCGTCTCCGTGAAGTCCGGTGAGCGGCGCTGCATGCTGATGTTGTCGATGTTGCCGTCGTGCTCGGCGATCACGGTCGCGATCTGCGCCAGCGCGCCGGGTTCGTTGACATTCTCGACCTTGATGCGGGCCGGGAAGCGCTGCGGCGCGGAGTCCTCGATGTCCCAGCGCACGTCGAGCCAGCGCTCCGGCTCTTCTTCGAAATCCTTCAGGGCCGGCGCCTGGATTGGGTAGATGGTGATGCCCTCGCCCGGCGTGACGATGCCGACGATGCGGTCGCCGGGCACTGCGCCGCCATTCGGCGCAAACTTCACCGGCAGGTCGGAATTGATGCCGCGGATCGGAATCGCGACCGGGGTGCGCGGCGGTTCGAACGACTTCTCCTTGAGCTTGCCGGCAAGCCCCTTCTTGACGCCGTAGCGCGCGATGCGCTCCTCCTTGTAGTCGGGATACATCGCACGCGCGACGTGGGAGGCCTTGATCTCGCCGCGTCCCACAGCCGCCATGACGTCCTCGATCGAGGTTCGTGCTAGCCGCGGCAGCGCGCCCTTGAGCTTGTCGTCGGCATATTCGATCTTGGCGCGCTCGAACAGGCGCTCGACGATGCGCCGGCCGAGACCGACATATTGATCGCGCACCGCAGTCCTGGTGGCGCGGCGGATTGCGGCGCGCGCTTTGCCGGTGACCGCGAGCGTTTCCCAGGCGGACGGCGGCGCCGCTTGCGCTTCGGAGGTCAGCACCTCGACCTCGTCGCCATTCTGGAGCTCCGAGGACAGCGGCGCAAACTGGCCGTTGATCTTGCAGCCCACCGCGCTGTTGCCGACGTCGGTATGCACGGCATAGGCGAAGTCGATCACGTTGGCATGGCGCGGCAGCGCGATCAGCTTGCCCTTTGGGGTGAAGCAGAACACCTGGTCGTGGAACAGCTCGAGCTTGGTGTGCTCGAGGAATTCCTCGGGGTTGGCGCTCTCCGAGAGGATGCCGATGGTGTGGCGCAACCAGGCGAACGCATTGGACTCGCGCTTGAGGAATTCGGTCGGCGAGCCCACGCCTTCCTTGTAGAACACGTGCGCGGCGATGCCGCGCTCGGCGATCTGGTCCATCGCCTCGGTGCGGATTTGCAACTCGACGCGCTGGTTGCCGGGGCCGATCACGGTGGTGTGGATCGAGCGATAGTCGTTCTGCTTCGGCGTCGAGATGTAGTCCTTGAACCGCCCGGGCACGACCGGCCAGTTCGTGTGAACGATGCCGAGCGCGCGGTAGCAGGCCTCGATGTCGTTGACGACGACGCGGAAGCCGAAGATGTCGGACAATTGCTCGAAGCCGACCGACTTCCGCTCCATCTTGGTCCAGATCGAGAATGGCTTCTTGCGGCGGCCATAGACCCGCGCGCCCAAGCCCCGGTGGCGCAGATTGTTGGAGAGCTGGTCCTCGATTTCGCCGATCAGATTGCGGTTGCGTTCCGCCAGCGCATCGAGCCGCTGCATCACCACCGAATAGGCTTCCGGGTCGAGGGTCCGGAACGACAGGTCCTCCAGCTCCTCGCGCATTTCCTGCATGCCCATGCGCCCGGCCAGCGGCGCATAGATATCGAGCGTCTCCTCGGCAATGCGCCGTCGCGATTCCGTCGGCACGAAGTCCAGCGTGCGCATGTTGTGCAGGCGATCGGCGAGCTTCACCAGGAGCACGCGGACGTCGTCGGCAATGGCCAGCAACAATTTGCGCAGATTCTCGGCCTGTTTGGCCTCCCGCGACACCAGCTCCAGCCGCTTCAGCTTGGTCAGCCCTTCGACCAGCGCGCCGATCTCGGGCCCGAAGATCTGGTCGATCTCGGCCCGCGTCGCTTCGGTGTCCTCGATCGTGTCGTGGAGCAGCGCAGCCACGATGGTGGCGTCGTCGAGTTTCAGGTCGGTGAGAATCGCCGCCACTTCGAGCGGATGGGAGAAGTACGGGTCGCCCGAGGCGCGGGTCTGCGAGCCGTGCGCCTTCATGGCGTAGACATAGGCGCGGTTCAGCAGATCTTCGTCGGTGTTGGGATTGTAGGACCTGACGCGCTCGACGAGGTCATATTGACGCATCATGCGTGCGCGAGGCTTCGCCGGGCGCGCCACCGGCGCAGTCGGGGCCACGGCAACCGATTCGGTTGCGGCCTGCATCTGCGTTGGTGTGCGGCGTCGATATACCATGCCGTCCTGCCTTCAAACGGACCACGACAGAGCCCGTTGTATACATCTTAGCTCCGATCGCGCGCGTGTCCGATCAATTCAGTGACAGGGACAGGCGCGAACCGACGACGCTATGGTAACCACGAAAACGCCAACAAAAGCAAAGGCCCGAACAACGGTTCGGGCCTTTGATCAGATCACAAAGAAGTCGATGAGCGCGACGGGACGATTTACTCGTCTTCCTCGGGTTGCTCCTCGGGCGGCGCGAGGCCTTCGAGACCCTTCAGGAGCTCTTCTTCCGTCATGCGCTCAACGGCGACTTCGGTATCGTCTGCATCCACGCTTGCACCGGCGGAACCGATCAGCGGCACAGTGTCAGGCTCGGGCTCGTCGACCTCGACGAACTTCTGCAGCGAGTGCACCAGCTCCTCGCGGAGGTCCTCCGGCGAAATGGTGGTCTCAGCAATTTCGCGCAAAGACACAACAGGGTTCTTGTCGTTATCACGGTCAACCGTTAGTTGTGAACCAGACGAAATCATGCGGGCGCGGTGGGCGGCCAGCAGGACCAGGTCAAACCGGTTGTCGACCTTGTCGATACAATCTTCTACGGTGACGCGAGCCATCGACTGTCGCTCCGTTGTGGGTGGGACGAAATATGTGGATGAATGCCGGTAGTTATAGGGACCGGGAGGGTTTCGCAAGGCCAATTTGTGATTTGGCCTCGCCAAACGGCTCTGCTACCCCCACATTGGCGCTGGGATGGGTGGTTACCCGGGCCGCCGGCGAGGGCGGCGCCGGGTATGTGCAAGTTGGCCATAACTATACCTTGATTGCCCCGACTTCTCCGGATTTGCGGTTTCGACGGGTTTCGGCGGGACTTTAGAAGCGCGCGGCTTGCTGTCGCCGCGCCAACAATAAACGATCAATCACGAACTCTACGCGAGCAAACTGAATGTCACCTTCCTCTACCGACAAGATCGCGCTCTTCATCGATGGAGCCAATCTCTACGCGACGGCAAAAACTCTGGGCTTCGACATCGATTACAAGCGCCTGCTGAAGGAGTTTCAGAGCCGCGGGACGCTACTTAGGGCGTTCTACTACACCGCGATCATCGAGGATCAGGAGTACTCCTCGATCCGGCCGCTGATCGACTGGCTCGACTACAACGGCTACACCGTCGTCACCAAGGCGACCAAGGAGTTCATCGACGCCTCCGGCCGCCGCAAGGTCAAGGGCAACATGGACATCGAGCTCGCCGTGAACGCCATGGAGCTCGCCGAGCACATCGACCAGATGGTGCTGTTCTCGGGCGACGGCGACTTCCGCTCTCTGGTCGAGGCCGTTCAGCGCCGCGGCGTGCGGGTCACCGTGATTTCCACGATCGCCAGCCAGCCGCCGATGATCGCCGACGAGCTGCGCCGGCAGGCCGACGTCTTCACCGACCTCGTCGAGCTGCAGTCCAAGCTCGGTCGCGACCCGTCCGAACGCCCCGCCCCGCGTGACCGCGGCGACCGCGAGGCGCGCCACCACGCTCCGCAGTTCCTCCAGCGCGCAACCACGATGGCGCCGGCGAGGGGCGATGACGACTTCGAGGAGTGAGGCGGCCCGGTCAAGCCGCCAGCCTCTCAGCCTCGTCCCCGACCGTGACTGTCCGCTCTGTCCGCGCCTGGTCGCCTTTCGCGAGGCGAACCGCGCGCGCGAGCCATTGTGGCACAATGCACCGGTTGCGCCTTTCGGCGACATCAAGGCGCGCCTGCTGATCGTCGGCCTTGCGCCGGGGATGCAGGGCGCCAACCGCACCGGCCGTCCCTTCACCGGCGATTATGCCGGCGACCTGCTCTACACCACGCTGCTCGAATACGGATTCGCCAAGGGCCAATATCGGGCGCGTCCCGACGACGGCCTGAAGCTGGTCGACTGCCGGATCGCCAATGCGGTGCATTGCGTGCCGCCGCAGAACAAGCCGCTGCCGGTGGAGATCAACACCTGCCGGCAGTTTCTCGCCGCGAATCTCGCAACGATGCCGAACCTGCGCGCGATCGTCGCCCTCGGGCGCATTGCGCACGACACCGTGCTCAAGCCGCTGAACCTGAAGGGATCGCAAGCCCCCTTCGGCCACGGCGCCGTGCATCAGGCCGGCGCATTCAGGCTCTACGACAGCTATCACTGCTCCCGCTACAACACGAACACCCGCGTGCTGACGCCGGACATGTTCCGCTCCGTGTTCGCGAAGGTGAAGGCCGACCTCGACTAATCCCTAGACAAGCCTTTGGCCGGATTGGCCTTCAGCCAGTCCAGCACATCGCCGGCGTTCCGGTCGGGCGGAAACACCGGATAGAACACATGCGTGATCCTGGCGTCGTCGACGATCAGCGCAAGGCGCTTGATCAGCGTCAGGCCCGCAACCTCCATGGTCGGCAAATTCAGGGCGCGCGTGAGCGCCAGCTTCTCGTCCGAGAGCACCGGGAACGGCAGATGCAGCCGCGAGGCCATCTCGGTCTGGTACGCGTTGCTCTGGGTCGAGAGGCCGAACACCTGCGCGGCGCCGGCGGCCTTCAGCTCGGCGAACAGATCGCGAAACGCGCAAGTCTGCGGCGTGCAGCCGCGCGCGCCCGGGATCATGTCCCAATCGTCGACCAGCGCGATCTTGCCGGGCTCGCCGGTGCGCGGATAGGCGAACACCACGGTCCGGCCACGCAGCGCCGACAGCGCGACTGACGTGTCGTCAGTGGCGAGCAGGCTGACCGGCGGCAGCGTCATGCCTTTCAGGTGCGCGGCGCCGCCGTCATCCGCGGGGGCGGGAATCCGGGTCCAATCAACCTCGAGCAGGTTTCTCTGAGTCATCCCGCTATCCCCTCGCCCGCATCAGGCGGCCCTTCTCCCGGCTCCAGTCGCGCTTCTTCTCGGACTCGCGCTTGTCGTGCAGCTTCTTGCCTTTTGCAACCGCGAGCTGCAATTTCGCGCGACCACGCTCGTTGAAGTAAAGCTTGAGCGGGATCAGCGTCATGCCTTCGCGGTCGACCGCTCCCATCAGCTTGTTGATCTGCTTGCGATGCAGCAGCAGTTTTCGCGGCCGCTTGGGCTCGTGATTGAAGCGGTTGCCCTGAAGATATTCCGGAATGGTGGCGTTGATCAGCCAGATCTCGCCGTCCTTGGAATCGGCGTAGGATTCCGCGATCGTGCTCTTGCCGTTGCGGATCGACTTGACCTCGGTGCCGGTCAGGGCAATGCCGACCTCGATCGTATCCTCGATCGCATAGTTGAAGCGGGCCTTGCGATTTTCCGCCATGACCTTGATCGGACGTTCATTCTTGTCGGCCATGGGGGACAAACCTGATCGAGATGCGCGAGGACGCTAACAGTTTGGATGAAGCGCGCGCGTCAAGACTTCTTGAGGAGATCGCGGATCTCGGTCAGCAGCTCGACCTCGGCCGACGGCTTCGGCGGAGCGGCAGGCTCCGCCTCGTCCTTGCGCTTCAACTTGTTCATGGCACGGATCACCAGGAACAGCACGAAGGCAATGATGATGAAGTTGATCGTCAGCGTGAGGAAGTTGCCCCAAGCCAAGACGGCACCCTGCTTTTTCGCGTCCGCGAGATTTGCGGCGGTGACCTTGCTCGAAAGCGGCGTGAAGTAGTTCGAGAAGTCGAGGCCGCCGGTAACTGCGCCGATGATGGGCATGATCACGTCGCCGACCAGCGACGTCACGATGGCGCCGAAGGCCGCACCGATGATGACGCCGACCGCGAGGTCAACGACGTTGCCCTTCATGGCGAATTCGCGGAACTCCGTGAGCATCCGCGTGCCTCTTTCCTCGATCGCCATGAAAGCTCCCCGATCGGCCAGCGCGTCAGTTGATGAGGCCGGCATGAACCATTGCGCTGCGCACGGCAACGCGGGTCGGCTCGGTGACCGGCACCATCGGCAGCCGCAGCGTCTCGTCCAGCTTGCCGAGCAGCGACAGCGCGTACTTGATCGGCGCCGGATTGCTCTCGATGAAGAGGTTGTTGTGCAGCGGCATCAGCTTGTCGTGCAGCTTCAGCGCGGTGGCATGATCGCCCTTCGCCCAGGCGGCCTGGAACTCCGAGCACAGCCGCGGCGCGACGTTCGAGGTCACCGAGATGCAGCCATGGCCGCCATGGGCCATGTAACCCAGGATGGTCGCATCCTCGCCCGAGAGCTGGTTGAAGTCCTCGCCCATTGCCGCGCGCTGCTGCGAGACGCGAACCATGCTGGCGGTGGCGTCCTTGACGCCGGCGATGTTCTTCAGCTCCCACAGCCGCGCCATGGTGTCGACCGACATGTCGATCACGGAACGCGGCGGGATGTTGTAGATGATGATCGGAATCCCGATCGCGTCGTTGATCGCCTTGAAGTGCTGGTACATGCCTTCCTGGGTCGGCTTGTTGTAGTAGGGCGTCACGACCAGAACCGCGTTGGCGCCCGCCTTTTCAGCGTGCTGGGCGAGCTCGATCGCCTCCTTGGTCGAGTTGGAGCCGGCGCCGGCGACGACAGGCACGCGGCCTTTCGCTTCCTCGATGCACCATTCGACGACCTTCTTGTGCTCGTCATGGCTCAGCGTCGGGCTCTCGCCGGTGGTGCCGACCGGGACCAGGCCGTTGGTGCCCTCCGAAATCTGCCAGTTGACCAGGGAGCGGAACGCCGCCTCGTCCAGCGAGCCGTTCTTGAACGGCGTGACCAAGGCGGTGAACGATCCCCGGAATTTCGTCTTGGCTGCCATGGACTTCCTCCGTACGCGGCGATCTCGAGCAAGCCGCATTCATATCGGGTCTATCCCGCCGGTAAAAGACCCGCTTCCGTGTGACGCACGGGTTTAGGCCGCGATTTTGCCGCGGTGGTGGTGCAAACCCGGCAAAGGTAAGCGGCTGTTGGTATTTGTCCGCATATTCAATCAAATATAGCCAGATCTTGTACAGCTAGGTCTTGAGCCAATTGACTGATTCGGGGCGACGAAACGCCGTGATCTCCTTTCCGCGCGCCGCATGGCGATCCACCGGTCTGGTCGTGTGCCTGATGGCAGGGCTGTCGGCCGGCTGCGCCGCCTGGGCCAAATCCAATGAGACAACCGCGGAGACCGCCAAGGAAACCGCGAAGGAAATCGCAAAGCCAGCCGCCAAGGACACCACGAAGGGGGCGTCCAAGGGAACCGGCAAGGACATTTCGAAGGACGCCGCCAAGGGCGCAAGCAAGGGCGCGACCAGTCCACCCGCCAAGGATGCCGCGAAGAAGCCTGCCAAGGACGCTGGCAAGGATGCTGGCAAGAACGCAGCCAAGGAACCTGCAAAGGACAAGCTGAAGCCTGCGGCTGTCGCGCCGAAACCTCAGCCGGCCGCTGGCGGCTCGGTCCCGAAGACCGCACCCGCACCGGCAGCAACGGCCATCGTCAGACCGACCGCCCCGGCCTCCGCCAAGCCCGTCGCGGCTCCTGTCCTGGCTCCGGCGACCCGCCAGCATGCCGCCCCGCGCAAGCCGGTCACACCGGCTGCGGTTGCTGCGACCTCCTCGACGCCGCAAGCCGACAAGGACACGCTGGAGACCGTGATCGAGCTCGTGCGCAAGCGCAAGGCGGGCGACGCCACCAGTGCCGCGGCCACGATCTCGGATCCGGTCGCGCGAAAACTCGCGGAATGGATCATCCTTCGCAGCGAGGACAATGGCGCGACTGTGGAGCGCTACCGCGCCTTCCTGTCCGCCAATCCGAGCTGGCCCTCGCAGACCTTCCTGCGCCGGCGCCTGGAGGCCGCGATGTGGGACGACAGGCGCGACGACCAGGTCGCGTGGTCGTGGTTCGAGAACGAATCCCCCGTGTCCGCCAAGGGCCGCTTCACGCTCGCCAAGGCGATGCTGGCGCGCGGCGACCGTGCCAACGCCGAACGTCTGGTGCGCGATGCCTGGCGCAGCGACCCGATGTCGGAAGAGACCGAAAACAACGCACTCGACCAGTTCGGCGCGCTGCTGACGCCCGGCGATCAGAAGGCGCGGATGGATACGCTGCTCTACGGCAGCGAGAACGAGGCCGCATTGCGGGCTGCAAAGCGCCTCGGGGCCGGCTATGTCGCACTCGCCAAAGCCCGCATCGCCTCCCTCAAGAAAGCGCCGAACGCTCGTGCGCTGCTCGAAGCCGTGCCGCGCGAGCTGCACGGCGATCCGGGCTTCATCTTCAGCAAGATCCAGCTGCTGCGCCGCGAGGAGAAATTTGCGGAAGCCGCCCAGCTCATGCTGTCGGCACCGAAGGATCCGGGCCGGCTCTACAATCTCGACG
The DNA here is from genome assembly GCF_023073215.1 of Bradyrhizobium sp. 35. NCBI lineage: Bacteria > Pseudomonadati > Pseudomonadota > Alphaproteobacteria > Hyphomicrobiales > Nitrobacteraceae > Bradyrhizobium > Bradyrhizobium sp. 35. The sequence continues at coordinate 44,148 of NZ_JADPJC010000141.1, read as the reverse complement.
AATGGTGGATCGAACGGCGCCTCCTGGCGCGCAAGATGATCGACACCGAGGAATTCCGCAGCGCCTATCTGATCGCGCGCGATGCGGCCCTGCCCTCGCGCGACATCTACAAGACCGAGCAAGAGTTCACCGCCGGCTGGATCGCGCTGCGCTTCCTCAACGATCCCGCGGCCGCCACCCAGCACTTTGCCCGCATCGGGATCGGCAGCGTCAATCCGACCACGCTGGCGCGCGCCGGCTATTGGCAGGGCCGCGCCGCCGAAGCTGCAGGCCGCCAGCAGGAGGCGCGCAACGCCTACGCGCGGGCCGCCGAGCAATCCACCAGCTATTACGGCCAGCTCGCACGCGCCAAGCTCGGCCTGCCGCAGATCGAGCTCAACGCTCAGCCGCGCAGCCGCGGTGCCGAACGGCTGGAGATCGTGCGCGCCGCGCAGCTGCTCTACGAGCTCGACGAGCGCGAGATGGTGATACCGTTGCTCGCCGACATGGGCGAGAACGGCGATCCCGAAGCGCTAGCCGGCCTCGGCGAGCTCACCCAGCGCCACAGCGACGCGCGCGGCATGCTGCTGCTCGGCAAGGCCGCGCTCAATCGCGGGCTGCCGTTCGATTTCTATGCCTATCCCGTCAACGGCATTCCGCAATTCACGCCGATCGGACCCGAGGTCGAGCGCAGCATCATCTACGCCATCGCGCGGCAGGAGAGCGCCTTCAATCCCTCGGTCGTCTCGCCGGCGCAGGCCTATGGGCTGATGCAGGTGACGCCGGACGCTGCGCGCTATGTCTGCAAGCGGCACGGCGGGACCTACGATCTGGGGCGTCTGAAGAACGATTCGGCCTACAACGCCACGCTCGGCTCGGCCGAGCTCGGTGGACTGCTCGAAGACTATCGCGGCTCCTACATCATGACCTTCGCCGCTTACAATGCCGGCCGCGGCAGTGTGAAGAAGTGGATCGACCGCTACGGCGATCCGCGTGACCCCAAGGTCGACGCGGTCGACTGGGTCGAGCTGATCCCGTTCTCCGAGACGCGCAACTATGTGCAGCGGATCATGGAGAACCTTCAGGTCTACCGCGCCCGCTTCGGCGGCGGCACCCGGTTGCAGATCGAGGCTGATTTGCGCCGTGGCGCCGGCAGCGTGGAATAGCGGCGTGCCTATGAGACTCGCTTGCGGCGATCCGATAACAAGGTATCCGCGCGAGGGGGTAACGCGGTCAGCTCCCGGCGTTTGAGGCGGGGCCATCAACATGGGCCGGAGTGCTCCAGACCGTACGGTGAGAAGCTGAACGAGAAGATCGTGCAGGGCGGATCGGGCGCGCCTCAATAAGAGAAGAAAAGAACTACAAACATGGATCAGGCAATGTTGAGCGTCGCCCGTGCAGTAGAGGCGGGCGCGACGACGATGAAGGGTGTGATCGACGCCACGGGACTATCTCGTCTCAAAATCGAACGTGCGTTGAATGCGCTGGAAAAGCAGAAGCTGCTGGTCCGCGACGGGCAGGGTTTTCGCGGAACCAGCCCGACGAGGACAGCCCAGCCAGCCCGGCAATGCGGCTCGTGCAATGCCTGCTGCGATATCCTCGAAGTGGCGGCCGTCGACAAGCCGGTGAACCAGCTGTGCAGGCATTGGCAGACGGGCACTGGATGCACCATCTACGAGCGCCGTCCGCAGATGTGCCGTTCCTTCGTCTGCGCCTGGCTGCAGGGCCATCTGGATGACGACTGGTTTCCGGCGAAATCGGGCATCATCGTGCATTTCAGCCAGGACGCGGTCAACGTTACCGTCGATGACCATTGCCCCGATCGCTGGCGGGAGGAGCCCTATTTCAGCAAGCTCGCCGAATGGTCGCTGAATGGCATCAAGAGGATCGGAAACCGCGGCTACGCGACCCTCGTCGTCTCCGGTGCCGGGCGGTTCCTGCTGCTCGGGCGAACCGTCGTTCCGGAGCCGACGCTGTTCGGCACCGCGTTCCTCCCGCTCACCGCCGACACATTTCGATTCTGGCGGGCGAAATCCCCGGAGCATCTGCAGCGGCTGCACGAGCGCATCGCCGAGATCGAGCGGATCAGACAGGAATTCGGCTCCTGCACAATTCCCTCGAATGAGGACGACGATCCGCAAGCCCCCTATCGGCCGGCGCTTCTACGGCTGTCGCACCACGCCTAAACTCCGACGTCGTCGACGCGGCCTAACCCGCTCTATGCCGCTCGACTCGCGCTGGTTGCGGTCTAGACGGGCAGACCACGTTGGACGCCGTGGTGGCCATGAATCTCAAGGACCTGCCGGCGCCTCCGCCTCTTGCCGCGGCGGCTGAAGTGGTCTTGATCGCGCGATCCGAACCCAGCTCTTGATCACCCAAAGCTACTGATCATTCCACACTCCACTCGTTCTTCAGAACATGTCGGAGATCCGTGGTCCGCCTGGTGCAAAAAAAGCCCCGGCGGTTTCCCGCCGGGGCTCTCTGTCAGGTCGTTAGACCGAACTTACCAGTTGCGCTGAGCGCGGAGGAGCAGAACGAGCGTGTCCTGATCCTTCAGCTCGTACACGGCGGCCGGCTTGGCCGTCGTGCCGGCACCAGCGTAAGCAACCGTACCAGCGTACTTCTGGTCCAGATGGGTCCAGGAGAGGTCGGCCGAGAACGTCAGGTTCTTGACCGGGGTCCAGCGAGTGATGACACCGACCTGGCCGATGGCGAAGTCAGGATTACAACCCGTCACGCCCGCCAGGCCGCCGAACACGCCGCCAGCACCGCCAGCGCCGCAGAGGGTGGTCTTGGCAAGAGTGCCGTACTGCGCCTGAGCGTAAGCACCGTAGATCGCGGTGTTCCAGTATGGATCCCAGTTATGGGTGTAGGCACCGCGGAAGCCCCAGGTCTTGACGGTTTCCTGACCGCTGCCGGTCACGAACACGGTGTCCGGAGCGATAGCGAAGCCGACGCTCTGGTAGGCAACGCCGGAGCTGCCGAACATCGAGTAGCTGCCGCCCGCCAGGTTCTGGAAGTTGTAGCGGGATGCGCCGTCGGTGTAGACGCCCTGGATGTTGATCACGTCACCCGCGCCAGTCGGGATGTTCTTGATCGACAAAGCGAGCTGAGCAGCCCAACCCCACTTGTCGTCGGGATGGCCAGTCGGCTCGGTGGCGCCGTAGTAGGCAACGTGGTTGTCATGCGCAGCGACCGACGCCTGGAACAGACCCCAAGCCTGGTCGACACGGACCATACCGACGAGGTTCGGCGAACGCGAACCGCCGATGGCGTTGGAGCCATACGAACCGCCGATCATGCCAGCCGCAGTCGCGCCAGTCATGTTCAGGTTGCCAGCCTGGTAATAGGCCGTCGCATCTTCAGCCGAGAACGACGCCGTCACGCCCTGACCGAAGTCAGCGGTGTAGGTGAACTGGTTGACACCAGTGACCGTGCCGGAACCGCCGACGAGGCTGTCGAAGTTGTTGCCGGGATAGTTGGTCCAGGGCGCGTCGAACTGCGACACGGCCTTACCCATGGTGAAGCCAGCGAACTGGATGAAGGCGTAGTACACGCCGAGCGAACCGCCGGAGGTCGCGCCGTCGGTGCCGTTGACGGCCGAACCAACGAGCGCCGGGGCGGCGCCGGAGGTGTTGAGCGCCAGCGTGCTGCTGTAGGCAGTGGTACCGGTCGCGCTGCCGGTGCCGGCGTAGTTGCCGGTGGTCCAGGAGAACACGCCGTCGAAGAAGGTACGGACGACGCCGTACTCGGTCGCGGTGCGCGTGTCGATGTTGAGATCTTCACGAGCGCGCATGGTGTAGTAGTTCGTCAGACGGTTGCGCGCGCCGTTGTTCGACGTGAGCTGACCGCTGAAGTCCGAGTTGGTGTTCAGCGCGACTTCAGCGCGCAGATAACCACCCAGCTTGATGCAGGTGTCGGTGCCGGGGATGTAGTAGAAACCCGCACCGTACAGGGAGCAGATCTTCACGTATTCGACCGCTTTGGCCTTCACGGGGAGATCGGCTGCCTGCGCTCCGCCAACAGCGAGCAGACCCGCCGCGGAACCGAGCAAAAGGCTCTTAACCAACTTCATGTTAAACCTCCAAGTTTGCCATAGGGAAGGTTCCGGATCCGCTGGGTGAAGACACCCTAAGGTTGGTTCCCTTGTCCCTTAAATTCACCGCTTAGTCGCTTCGCGCCTTCGGACACACCCGCTGAACGCGAGGGACTTAAGCGAACCACCTAAGACGGGACGACCTCGGGATGCCCCCCTCCGTCGCTCAGTCACAATTACCGAACCCCCTTGCACACACAACAACAGAACGCTTCAGAACCGGCCGATCGAGCGTGTTTTCCAACGGGTGTTGCACAAATAACACGCAGATGTGATCAGGGCGACTTTGTAACACTTTGAATCTGCTGATCTTTTTCGACGGGTTTAATCTGCCATCAAAAGTTCCGGCACCAGCCCCTCACATTCGTGGAGACGCCTCGCTGTGGGTCTGGGCGCCCGAATCGTGGAATCAACCAGGGACTCGCCGCGCGCCAGTCCTTCGGGAACTGGCTGGCCTGACCATCAAGCGGCTGCAAGATTGACAAAATATCGATCTGCGCATCGTCGATCGCTTGAAGGACTTCACCGTCGAGCTTGTCTCGCAATCGACAAAGCGATGAAATGACTCTTCGAGCCGCTTGCGGAGATCGCTGTTGTCGTCAGGACCGATTGAAAACGCGTACGTCTCGAAGCGGTCGGGATATTGCCTATCGATATCTCGCAGTGAGCTACCCAGCTGGATGCTCTACGTCCTGACTATTGTAAGATGAGATCCGTAGCGGCGGAGTCCTGACAGTTGAAGAATGAAACAGCGTGCCAGATCATCCCTGCTTTGATTTCCAAAGCCGTTTCCACGGAAAGAGAAATCGCCAGACAAGGCCCTCCCTGGTTGCGGCGACGCCTGGCGCGACGGGGCAGATCCTCGGCCGGCGAGCGAGTTATCCCGACTAATAGTGAGAGCGCCCTTCCCGCAGCCCTGACACGGGGCCCCGTCGGCCGATCTGAGGGCAATCACCGCTCATAGTTTGTGGCGAATCGCGGAAGAGACAATCAAATCAATCGCTTGCAAATGAATCACTTGATAGAGGCGGTCGGCGACGAAGGCAGTCGTCCCACACGCGGGCCATCCGATCCAATTTGAAAGCAAAATCAATCGTTTATATGGATGAAGGGAGCCTTTATGCGCGTCAGAACCACTCTTAATACAAGCGCCAGAACCTCCAGCTTGGCGTCCGTTATCGCTGCGTTACGTTCTCGGCCCGAGAGCAAACCGCCTGGTTTCGGAATTCGCTGGGAATATTCGAGCAAAAACACACGCTTCCAAATTGACCAGCCCAAGTAATTAGATGCATAAGGCTCGCACCGGAGAGGTGGCCGAGTGGCTGAAGGCAACGCTTTGCTAAAGCGTCATACGGTCTCAAGCTGTATCGAGGGTTCGAATCCCTCCCTCTCCGCCACTCCGCAGCTTGTCCGGCCCGAAGACATGGGTAACGGAACGTACCTAAGACATGGGTGACAGCCTCGTGCCGAACGGGTTGTCGAGAGGTTGCAGGGTTTTCTGCTCCGGGTCGAAGTATCCCAGATCATAGTGCAAGGGCGCGATCTGAATCCGCCGCCTCTGATCTGCGCCCAGTCATCTCGTCGAGATCGCTCACGCCGCTCGGAATCCCGGATGGCGGACCACGAGGGAACCCGATTAGCGAAAATCAGGTTCGCCTGCGACCGCCGGGACGTGATTCACCGCTCAGTGGGCGGAGACCCAGGCCCTCGCCTCGCGCTGGGCGGCCGAGATGTCGGCGTCCGACATCTGCCCGGCGACCTCCTGGCGCAGCGTCACGGCGTCCTTGCGGCCCTTGAGCGCGGCGAGGTTGAACCATTTGTGCGCGGCGACGAGATCAACGAGGCCGGCGCGTCCGCTCGCCCAATAGAGGCCGCGCTCGAACAGCACGTCCGACAGCGCGCCTGCGTCGATCGGCGTCGCGGTCTCCAGATCGAAAGTACCCTGAAACATAACGCATCCCCTTTTTTCTTATGCCGTCTCGTACCCCGAGCGCGGCTCCCGTCCGATCAACTGTTCAACTCATCCCCGAGGCTTTTTGCCCGTGCCGTTTGCCGGCTTGTTGGAGGTAATGATGGCGGGCAAATTTGAATGGCAGTTTAAGTATCGCGATGAAGCAGACGTAAACGCGCCCGCGCCAGGCGCGCACGACAAATGCAAGAAATCCCTATTTTGCAGGGACTTCTGCAATTCGTCAGATTCGGTTTACCTTGGGATTTTGGGAGAACGATAACCATTGCGCACGGTGACCCGCGTCCTGTGGTGTCCCCGCCCGCTGTCGTCACCGTATTCCAGAAACAGCAATGGTCCCACGAGAAGCTGCGGGGTACTGGATCGCCCGGTCGGAGCCGGGCGATGACACCGCAAATGGAGAAGAGGTGCGCGAACTGCCTGCAATTGCGCTGCAGCCTCCCTGCTCAAGTAGGGCGCGCATATGAAGAAGTATATGGCTGGAAGCTCGACTGCGGCCATCCTTCGAGACGCCCGCCTGCGGCGGGCCCTCAGGATGAGGGATGAGGATGCGGCAGCATCAACGCAGATGGATGCAGCCGAGCCTCATCCGGAGGGGACGGCTAAGCGGTCCTCTCGAAGGACGAGGTGCTCGCTCAGGCGCCGCTGACGTCATATGCGACAACCCTGACTGCTCAAGGGCAGAACGGCCACATCGCGGTCAGATCAACAATGTCGGGATATGGGAATGCCGGCAATACCCCGGCCTCATGAGAACGAGGGCGTCGGCGAACACGTCAGGACCAGATTCCACGTTGGCCGAAGGCCGCCTGTGAAATTGCGGAGCCCCTTACGGAGAGCCGCACCGAACGAAGAAAACTTGTTTCTTCTGCCGGACCGGACTTAGCGAGCGAACCCGCGAAGAGAACGATCCGACCGTTGACCTGATGTCTCGCCGACACCCTCTATCGTCGACCAGAACCTTTTGAGAGGCGCTGATGACGTGCCGGCTCTCTAGGAGCCGGCAACTTCAAAAAGCGAAGTTACTTCTTCTTGGCGACCTTGCGGGTCTTCTTCGCAGTCTTCTTCACTGCGCTCTTCGCCTTCTTCGCCTTCTTTGCCTTCTTAGCTTTCTTGGCCATGTTGCCCTCCGATGTGTGAGATGGCTTAATCGCTGCATGCAGTCGGGGATCGAGTGCACACTCATCCCGAATACACCAACACAACGAAAAAAACAGCGTCTCGCTTAAAGAAGTGTTGACGGCGAAACGCGCCTGCGCTGGCGAACGCGATGCAAACGGACTGCATGAGGTGTGCTTGCGATCGCAGAGAGTGCCCGCGGCATCGACGTTTGCAAAAGATGCGATTGTAGAAAAACACTATGCAGCAAGTATTTTCTTGCACGCGTGCATCGCGCACGATCGTTGCAATGATGCATCCTGCCGATCGCGCGAGCGCCTCGCGAAGGCGCTTCGCGGACTCTGAGTCGCGACTTTTGGCAACGAAAATATTTTCATGATTAACGGCGCGAGCGCTCGTCAGAGCGCGTGCAAGTCGCCGTTTTGCGCGAATCGCGTGACGGCGATTCGGTCGGCGTGTCGCGTTCGATCGGGATGAAGTTCGTCGCAGAGGATGTGCGCGAGCGTCGCATCGCGAACCGAAAGCGAGGTGACGACGCCTGTCCGTCACCTCGTTCGAACGCGCGAGGTCAGATGCCGAGCTTGGACTTGAGCAGCTCGTTGACGCTCTGCGGGTTGGCCTTGCCGCCGGATGCCTTCATCACCTGGCCGACGAACCAGCCGAGTGACTGCGGCTTGTCCTTGACCTGCGCCGCCTTGTCGGGATTGGCCGCGATGATGTCGTCGACAACCTTTTCGATCGCCGAAAGATCCGTGACCTGCTTCATGCCGCGGCTTTCGACCAGTGCGCGGGGATCGCCGCCCTCCTGCCAGACGATCTCGAACAGATCCTTGGCGATCTTGCCGGAGATCGTACCCTCGCCGATCAGGTCGATGATCCCTGAGAGCTGTGCGGCATCGACCGGAGAGTCCGTAATATCCCGGCCTTCCTTGTTGAGACGACCGAACAGCTCATTGATCACCCAGTTCGCGGCGACCTTGCCGTCGCGCGCGCGGTTGGCGAGTTTCTCCAACACGGTCTCGTAGAACACTGCACTCTCGCGCTCGGCGACCAGCACGCTGGCGTCGTAGGCCGACAGGCCGAGATCCGCGACGAAGCGCGTCTTCTTCTGGTCCGGCAGCTCGGGGAGCTCAGCCTTCAACTCGTCGACGAAGCTTTGCGAAAACTCCAGCGGCAGCAGGTCGGGATCGGGGAAGTAGCGATAGTCGTGCGCCTCTTCCTTGGACCGCATCGACCGCGTCTCGCCCTTGTTGGGGTCGTAGAGCCGGGTCTCCTGGTCGATCGCGCCGCCGTCCTCGAGGATTTCGATCTGGCGCCGGGCCTCGTACTCGATCGCCTGGCCGATGAAGGTGATCGAGTTCATGTTCTTGATCTCGCAGCGGGTGCCGAGCGGCGCGCCGGGCTTGCGCACGGAGACGTTGACGTCGGCGCGCAAGGATCCCTTCTCCATGTCGCCGTCGCAGGTGCCGAGATAGCGCAGGATCGAGCGCAGCTTGGTCACATAGGCCTTGGCCTGCTCGGCATCGCGGATGTCGGGTTTCGACACGATCTCCATCAGCGCCACGCCGCAGCGGTTGAGATCGACATAGGACATGGTCGGCGACTGATCGTGCAGCAATTTGCCGGCGTCCTGTTCCAGATGCAGCCGCTCGATGCCGATGGTGGCGGTCTTGCCGCCGTCCAGTTCGACCACGATCTCGCCTTCGCCGACGATCGGCGACTTGTACTGGCTGATCTGGTAGCCCTGCGGCGAGTCTGGATAGAAATAGTTCTTGCGATCGAACACCGAGCGCAGATTGATCTGCGCGTTCAGCCCGAGGCCGGTCCGGACAGCTTGTCTGACGCATTCCTCATTGATCACAGGCAGCATGCCCGGCATCGCCGCGTCGACCAGCGACACATGCGAGTTCGGCTCGCCGCCGAATGCGGTGGAGGCGCCGGAGAACAGCTTCGCGTTCGACGTCACCTGAGCGTGGACCTCCAGGCCGATGACCATCTCCCAGTCACCGGTTGAGCCCTTGAGAAGTTTGTGGGGTGCGGCAGGTGCGTTCATGGCTTGCTCCCGAGCAGCGTGGCAGCGATCCGCTCCCACTCTGCCTGTAATGAATCCGTTGCCACGGGCTGGCCGGCCTGGCGGTACCAATAGCCGGCGTTGCCGAGGTCGCCCTCGACCCGGTGCAGATAGGCGTGCACCCAAGCGGCCGCGCGGCCGCTCTCGTCCTGGACGATCTTGTGCGCCTCGTCCCAGTCGCCCTTGGCGGCCCACCATAGTGCGGCAAGTGGAGCGCTGAGGTCCGGCGGCGGCGCGGCGCCGTCGAGGCTGGCGATATACGCCGCCATCTTCACCACCATTTCGCCGGCGTGAAGCGGCCGGCGGCCTGCTCGATCACCTCGCCGAGCGAGAACAGCGTCTCCTCGTCGAAGGGACGGCCGATCAGCTGCAGGCCGAGCGGCAGGCCCTGCGCATCCTTGCCGGCGGGCACAGCGATGCCCGGCAGGCCCGCCATGTTCACGGTCACCGTGAAGATGTCGTTGAGGTACATCTCGACGGGGTCCGCGCCGCCTTTCTCGCCGATGCCGAAGGCCGCCGACGGCGTCGCCGGCGTCAGGATCGCGTCGACGCCCTTGGCGAAGCAATCCTCAAAGTCCTTCTTGATCAGCGTGCGCACCTTCTGGGCGCGCAAATAATAGGCGTCGTAATAGCCGGCCGAGAGCACGTAGGTGCCGATCATGACGCGGCGCTTCACCTCAGCGCCAAAACCTTCTGCACGGGTGTTCTCGTAGAGTTCGTTGACGTTCCGGCCCTGCTCGCGCAGGCCGAAGCGCACGCCGTCATAGCGCGCGAGGTTGGAGGACGCCTCCGCCGGCGCCACGATGTAATAGGCCGGCAGCGCGTATTTGGTGTGCGGCAGTGACACTTCAACGAGCTCGGCCCCGGCCGCTTTCAGCCAGGCCGCGCCCGCTTCCCAAAGCTTTTCGATCTCGGCCGGCATGCCGTCGAGACGGTATTCCTTGGGAATGCCGATCTTCATGCCCTTCACGGACTTGCCGATCGCGGCCTCGTAGTCCGGCACGGCTATGTCGACCGAGGTCGTGTCCTTGGGATCGTGGCCAGCCATCGAGCGCAGCAGCATCGCGGCATCGCGCGTGCTGCGCGCGATCGGACCAGCCTGGTCCAGCGAGGAGGCAAAGGCGACGATGCCCCAGCGCGAGCAGCGGCCATAGGTTGGCTTGATGCCGACGGTCGCGGTGAACGCCGCCGGCTGGCGGATCGAGCCGCCGGTGTCGGTCGCGGTCGCGCCCATGCAGAGCAGAGCCGCCACGGCGGAGGCCGAGCCGCCAGACGAGCCGCCCGGCACCAGCGTCGTGTTGGAGCCATCACGCCGCCAGGGATTGCCGACCGGGCCGAAGCACGAGGTCTCGTTCGACGAGCCCATCGCGAACTCGTCATTGTTGAGCTTGCCCAGCATCACCGCACCATCGCGCCACAGCTGCGAGGTGATCGTGGACTCGTAAGTCGGCACGAAGTTGCCGAGGATTTTCGAGCACGCCGTGGTGCGCACGCCCTTGGTCGCGAACAGGTCCTTGATCCCGAGCGGAATGCCGGCAAGCGGCCCCGCGTCACCCTTGGCGATCTTCTCGTCGACGGCCTTCGCCATGTCGCGCGCGCGGTCGGGCGTCTCCATGACGAAAGCATTGAGCACGCGGGCGGCTTCGATCGCGTTCAGATGCGCGTCGGTCAGCTCGAGGGACGTGAAAGTCTTTGCCGCGAGGCCCTTGCGGGCCTCCGCGAGCGTCAGCGATGTCAAATCGGTCATTTATTGATCGGGCTGCAGAAGAACGGAGACAGGGATTTGTCGTTGGCCGGGTCGTCTTTCTTGGTGGCCGCTTTCGCAGCCGCCTCGATCTCGTCGAGCACGGCATTGACGGCGACGTTGGGGTCGGCAGCCTTGCCCTGCCGCTCCATCTTGTCGAGATAGTTCATGTAAGCCTGATAGGCCTTCTCGTCGTCGCAAAGCATGCACATCGGACTTCGTCCTGAGACTCTTTTGACGCGTTTTCTTTACGCGAACCGGCTTCCACTTCGCTCGAAAACGCTACGTAAATTACTCAACAACCTTCGGCACCAGGAAGAAGTGGCCTTCGGTCGCAGGTGCGTTGGCAACGATATCGTCGGCGATCTCGCCGTCATTGACCACATCCTGCCGCTTCTTCATCTGCATCGGGGTGACCGAGGTCATGGGCTCCACGCCCTCGACATTGACCTCCGAGAGCTGCTCGACAAAGGCGAGCATGGCGTTGAGCTCGCCCTGCAGATGCGGAACCTCGCCCTCGGAAACCGCAATGCGCGCCAGATGCGCGATGCGGCGGACGGTAGCGGCGTCGACGGACATTATATAAGGCCTCTCACGGCAAAACCTATGTGCCGTATAGCAGAGGCCGCTTTTGCGCCGCAACCGGCGCCAGCGCATGATCCGGAAAAGTGTGCAGCGGTTTTCCGAAAAGATCATGCGCAAACAAGAACCTAAAGCACGATGAGGCTTCGCCCGAAGCTCATCGCGCTTTAGGGACCTATCCGCCCAACGCCTTCATCCGGGCAAGCGCCGATTTGGCGAGATCCCGGGTCAGTTCAGCTGCCGGGACCTCGCGGCCCAGGGCGATCGCCTGCCCGGCCCAGAGATTGGTGAAATCCACCCTGCCCTGCTTCTCGGCCGCAGCCTTGAGCGGTCCCAGCGCCGTTGCGGCATGGGGAAATGGCGGCGCGTCCGGCGAAATCGGGCCGGCCTCGCGCATCAGGCGGTTCTGAACGCCGCGCGCCGGCCGCCCGGTCATGACATTGGTAATGACGGTGGAATCATCCTGTCCCTCGGCGAGCGCCGCACGGGCCGCCGCACTGACCTTGGATTCCGGGCAGCGCAGATAGGCACTTCCGATCTGCACGCCGGCCGCGCCGAGCGCGAAGGCGGCTGCAATGCCGCGGCCATCCGCAACGCCGCCGGCCGCAATCACTGGGACCTTCACCGCGTCGACCACCTGCGGCACCAGCGCAAAGGTGCCGGGCTGTTCCGAGATCTTGTCGGTCAGGAACATGCCGCGATGGCCGCCGGCCTCCGCGCCTTGGGCAATGACGGCATCAGCTCCGTGCTGCTCGAGCCAGACCGCTTCGCTCACAGTGGTCGCCGACGAGATGACGAGACATCCTGCCGCCTTGACCCGCTTGAGCAGCGCGGCCTCGGGCAGACCGAAATGGAAGCTGACGATCTCCGGCTTCAGCTCCTCCACAACCTCGCAGAAGCCGGCGTCGAACGGCGCGCGGTTCGCGGCATTGATGGGTGCGGCGGGATCGAGGCCATGCTCATTGTAGTAGCCCGCGAGGCGCTGCTTCCAGCGCGCCTCCGCCTCGGCCGTGAGCTCGACCGGTGTGTGGCAGAAGAAATTCATGTTCACCGGCGCGGAGACGCGCTGCCGGATGATGTTGACCTGCTCGCGCGCTTTCTCCGGCGACAGCATCGCGCTCGGCAGCGAGCCGAGGCCCCCGCCTTGCGCAACGGCGATCACCAGCTCCGCGTCCATCACGCCGGCCATCGGCGCCAGCACGATCGGGAATTCGGTCTTGAAGAGATCGATCAATCGACGGTTCGGCCACATGGTTGTTCTCTCGCAGTTTAGGCGGACGCGCTGGAATTACGCCGGCCGGTTAGCAGTTGCTCGGCCTCGGTCGCGATCCGTTCGACGATTTCGGCGGCGGACGGAATATCATTGATCAGGCCGACGGCCTCGCCGGCAAAGACCGCGGCGACCTCGAAATTGCCAGCGGCCCTTGCCGCGGCATATTCGACGGTCACCTCGGCGGCGCGCTGCATCAGCTCGACCTCGCGGCCGGTCCAGCGCCTGATATGATCGTTGACCAGCGTTCGCGCGGTGAACGGGGCCGGCCAGAACAGGCTGCGTGACCAGTCGACGATGACGCCGCGCACCGTGTCATTGGGATCAGCGTCGCGAATGCGCTGCTTGGCTTCCTCCGCGCCATTGGCCTCCACGCTCGCATAGAAGCGCGTGCCGATCAGCACGCCGGAGGCGCCCAGCATCATCATCGCGGCGAGCCCGCGACCATCGGCAATTCCGCCGGCGGCAACCACCGGCACGCGCCCGGCCGTGAGATCGACGATAGCAGGTACGATATCGACGGTTGTGCGCGATGCGCCGTGACCGCCGGCTTCGGTACCCTGCGCGATCAGGATGTCCGCACCGGCATCCAGTGCCTGCTTCGCCATGTCCTCGCTCTGCACCTGGCAGATCAAGCGCGCCCCGCACGCCCTGATGCGCGCTGCAAATTGTGCAGGATCGCCGAATGACAGCATGATCGCTTGCGGATTGGCGTCGAGTGCGATGTCGAGAAGTCTTGGCTGTCTTGCCAGGCTCCACGTGATGAAGCCGATACCGAACGAAGCAAAGCCGCTTAGTTGCCTGGTCTCGGCCTCGAGCCGTTCCTGATCGCCGTAGCCACCACCCAGGATCCCGAAGCCGCCGGCCTCGCTGACAGCCCGTGTCAGCCGGCTGCCGGCGATCGTGTCCATTGGAGCCAGCAGGATCGGATGCTTGATCCCCAGGAGCTGGGTCAGCGGCGTGGTGATCGGCATGGCTCCTCCGCTCTCGACACGAATATTAGTCTAGAATACCATTCTCCAAAATTGATTTCTTACGAACGCTGCCATCTCAAAAGAGAAACGATATTATGGAACTCAGCGACCTCCAGACCTTCGCTGCCGTCGCCCGGACCGGGGGGATCACCCGCGCGGCGGAAGAGCTCAACACGGTGCAGTCGAACGTCACCCAGCGCGTGAAGGCACTGGAAGCCGAGATCGGCACGCCGCTGTTCGAACGGCACAGCCGCGGCATGACCTTGACCGGTGCGGGCAAGCGCCTTTTGCCCTACGCGCAACGGATGTCCGCATTAGCGCGCGAGGCCGTGCTCGCCGCCTGCGACGACGGCGAGCCCAAGGGACCGCTCGCGATCGGCTCGATGGAAACGACCGCAGCGGTGCGGCTGCCGCCGCTGTTGGCCGATTTTCATCGCCGCTTTCCCGCCGTCCGGCTGAGCCTGCGCACCGCACCCACCGCCGACCTCGTCGCCTGCGTGCTCGAAGGCACCCTCGACGGCGCCTTCGTCGCAGGTCCGATCGTGCATGCCGATCTCACCGCGACAAGCGCGTTCCGCGAAGAGCTGGTGCTGGTCAGTGCGCGGCGCTGGGCCACGCTCGCCGAGCTGCGCGCCGGCACGCCGGAGTCGGGCCCGACCGCACTGACGTTCCGCACCGGCTGCACCTACCGGCAGCGGCTGGAACAGATCTTTGTCGAGCTCGGCTGGCCGTCAGCCGCACGCTTCGAACTCGGCACGCTCGACGGCATGATCGGCTGTGTCGCCGCCGACATGGGCGTGACACTGCTGCCGCGCGCCGTGGTCGAACGCAGTGCGATCAACGGCAGCGTCTCGATCCACGCGCTGAGCCATTCGCACGCGCAGGTCGAGACGCTCTTCATCCAGCGTCGTGCCGGACATCAAACCAGTGCACTGAACGGATTTGCCGCCTGCCTGAAGCAAGACGACGACGTCATCGCGGCCTGAGATGCCAGCGCCGCAGCGCCACGACGGCCCAGATCGCCTCGACCACGCCAAACGGCCAGGCTCCTTGCAGGAAGCCGTAAGCCGAACCGAGCACGCAGGCCATTGCGAACGTCAGCACGAACCAGTGGCTGCGGTCTTCCAGGGCGTAAGCGACCAGCATCGCTGTCACGGCGAACAAGCCGAATAATGTCAGCGCATCCATGTTCCGGGTTCACTCCGTAGCGCGACGCGTGATATGCGCTAACACCATGCCGGCTCTTATCCTGCCTCTCGTCGATGCTGCAACCCACTGGCCCGAACGCGGCGGGTTGGTCGGCCTTGATCTCGGCACCAAGACAATTGGCGTTGCCGTCTCCAATCCAGACCGCCGGTTAGCTACCGGCGTCGAAACGATCCAGCGCAAGGCGTTCAAGCAGGATGCCGCCCGGCTGCTCGCGATCGCCAGTGAACGCAAGGCCGTCGGCTTCGTGCTCGGCCTGCCCATCAACATGGACGGCAGCGAGGGCCCGCGCGCGCAATCGACCCGGGCGTTTGCCCGCAACCTCGCCGGTCTGACCGCGCTGCCCATCGGCCTCTGGGACGAGCGCCTGTCGACCGCCGCGGTCGAGCGCGAGCTGATCGGCATGGATGTCAGCCGCGCCAAGCGCGCCGAAGTGATCGACGAGCACGCCGCGATCTTCATCCTGCAAGGCGCGCTCGACCGCCTCGCCAATCTGCGCGCAGCCCCGGGGCCTGACTGATCCATGGCCGTCGTGATCGCGGCGCTCCTCCCCGTCTTTATTCTGATCGTGCTCGGCGTGGTGCTGAAGCGCACCCTGATGCGGCTCGATACGCAATGGAACGGGCTGGAGCGGCTGACCTATTTCGTGCTGTTTCCGATGCTGCTGATCCAGACGCTGGTGAAGGCCGACCTGTCCAAGGTCCCGGTCGCAGGCGTCGGCGGCGCGCTGCTGCTCTCGGCGCTCGCGATGTCGCTGCTCTGCCTCGCGCTCCGCCCGGCCCTGTCGCGGCTCGATATCGACGGCCCCGCCTTCACCTCGATCTTCCAGGGCGCGATCCGCTGGCAGACCTATGTGGCGCTGTCCGTCTCCGCCAATATGTTCGGCGAGGTCGGGCTGGCGCTCGCCTCCGTCGCGATGGTGGCGATCATTCCGCTGGTCAACGTCCTCAGCGTCGCGGTGCTCGCCCACTACGCAGCGCCGAAGAAGCAATCCGCGCGCACCGTTGTCATGACGGTTGTCCGCAATCCCCTGATCTGGGCCTGCGTGATCGGGCTCGTCGTCAACGTCATCCACCTGCCGCTGCCGAAGATCTGGCATGAGGTGGCAGACGCACTCGGCCGCTCCTCGCTCGCCATCGGCCTGCTCGTCACCGGCGCCGGACTGCATCTTGAAGGCCTGCTCCGCCCCAGCACGGGTGCCGCTATCGGCGTGGTGTTCAAGCTGGTGCTGATGCCGATGGTCGCGCTGGGGCTCGCCGTCTGGTTCGGACTGTCCGGCGACAGCCTTGCGATCGTCGCGATCTGCGCCGCGGTGCCGACCTCGACCAGCGCCTACGTGCTGGCCCGCCAGATGGGCGGCGATGCACCGCTGCTGGCGCAGATCATCACGCTGCAGACGATTTTGGCGGCGATCACCATGCCGATCGCGATCGCGCTGGTGGCCTAACTCCCCAGCCACATCGTCAGCACCACTGCCGTCAGATTGTTAAGCGCGTGCAGCACGATCGTGAGCCAGAGCGAGCTGCTGCGGTAGCGCATGTAGCCGAACCACAGGCCGATGGAGAAGACCTCGGCGAGGAAGTACAGGTCGTATTGTAGATGCACGACCGTCCACACCAGCGACGACAGGATGATGGCGCCGGGCACGCGCAGGAAGCTCGCCGACCAGCCGCGAAACAGAAAGCCGCGGGCGAGGACCTCTTCGGACATCGGAGCGGCCACGCTGAAGGCGAACAGCAGCATCAGCGCCGCGCCCTTGTCGCGACCGGATTTCAACAGGTCGGTCATGAAGCCCGGCGTCGCCTCGCGGCCCAGACTCCGCGACATCGTCTCCCAGGCGACCACGATCAGGATCAGCCCGACGGCGCCGAACAGGAGTTGCTTCCAGGACGGCCAATAGAACGCGAGATAGTCGACGAAGGAGGCCTTCTTGATGCGGATGGCCAGCCACACGGCGGCCAGCGTCGCCGGCAGGCCCATCGTGACCGAAAACGCGAGCGACGCCGGCTCGCGACCGATGTGCTGCATCGATGCGAGGTCGATTGGGTCACGGGCGACCCAGACCAGATAGACGATGGCCCCGATCTGCCCGACGAACATGGCTGCGAAGATGGCGATGCCCCACAGCGCCGTGCCCCAGAACTTCCAGACTCGCGGCGGCGCCGGCGTCTCGGTGAGCGGCGGCAGATCGGGATTGAGGGAGTCCATCAGGAGGCTTTCGTTTGGCAGGCTCACGGCAGCGCCCGCTCCAGCAGCGTGCGCACGTCGCCGCTCTCGAGCTCGACCGCGCCGTACATGCTGGCGTGGTTCGTGGCGAGGCGCGTGGCAGCGAACAGTTCTGCTTGACGCGGTGACACGCCGTTGAGCGCGGCGGCGGCCGCAAGCAGCGCCAGCTTCTCGACCGCAAGGCGCGCTACGCGCTCGCCGTCCGGGCGGCCGAAGGTCTTGCCGATGAATCCCGCAGTCTCGCCTGCCCCTGGCAGACCTTTGGTCTCGGCAGCAAGCGCTTGCAGGACCGATACCGCTGCCTCCGGCTCGCGCGAGAGCGCGCGCAGCACGTCGAGACACATGACGTTGCCCGAGCCCTCCCAGATCGCGTTGACCGGCGACTCCCGGTAGTGCCGCGCCAGAATGCCGTCCTCGACATAGCCGTTGCCGCCGAGGCATTCCATAGCTTCGTAGAGAAACGGCGGCGCGCTCTTGCAGGTCCAGTATTTGATCGCAGGCGTCAGCAGCCGCATGTAGGCGGCCTCCGCCGGATCGAGCGGCGTCCGATCGAAGGCGCGGCAGAGCCGCATCACCACAGCCGTGCTCGCCTCCACATGCAGCGCCATGTCCGAGAGTACCGCCTGCATCAGCGGCTGATCGGCGAGATGTTTCTGGAACACGCTGCGGTGCCGGGTGTGATGCAGCGCGTGGGCGAGCCCCGAGTGCATCAGGCCGACCGAGGCGATCGCGCAATCCTGCCGCGTCATTTGCACCATCTGGATGATGGTACGGATGCCCTTGCCCTCATCGCCGACGGCTTCCGCATAGGCACCGACGAACTCAACCTCGGATGACGCGTTGGAGCGGTTGCCGAGCTTGTCCTTCAGCCGCTGGAACTGGATCGCGTTCACCGAACCATCCGGCGCGAAGCGCGGCATGAAGAAACAGGTCAGTCCCTGGTCCGCCTGAGCCAGCACCAGGAAGGCATCGCACATCGGCGCCGACATGAACCATTTGTGGCCGGTGATACGGTAGGCGCCTCCCTCGCGCACCGCGCGCGTCATGTTGGCGCGCACGTCGGTACCGCCCTGCTTCTCGGTCATGCCCATGCCGAGCGTCATACCGCGCTTCTCCCACCACGGCGCGAAGCTGGGATCGTAGCTTTTCGTCGACAGCACCGGCATGACCTTGGCGCGCAGATCAGGCTGCATCGCCAGCGCCGCAACGGAGGCGCGCGTCATCGTGATCGGGCAGAGATGGCCGGTCTCGACCTGCGAGGCCATGTAGAATTTTGCCGCGCGGATGACCTCTGCGGCATCGCCCGCGGGTCTTCCATCCGCAGTCCAAGTCGAATTGTGCACGCCGGCACGGGCGCTGTGAGCCATCAGCTCGTGATAGGCCGGATGAAACTCGACCTGGTCGCGCCGATTGCCCTTGGCATCGAAGGTGCGCAGCTTCGGCGTGTTCTCGTTCGCGACGCGCCCCCGATCGGCCATCGCAGCCGAGCCCCAATGCTTGCCGAACTCCGAGAGCTCCGGTTCCGCCGCCGCAGCGCCATTGGCCCTGACCGCCGCGACCAGCGGCTGATCCACGGCGAAGAGATCGGCGTCCTCGAACGGCGGCGACTGGTTGAAGACCTCGTGGGTCGCGAAGCTGGGCTGGGTCATCTCGTGTCCTCGGCGCGGAATCAGTTCCGCCGCGGCTGGATCGGGAAATCATACGGCGCACCGCCCGCTCCCGGCAGCGAAAAGTGCCACCACTCCTTTGCATAGTTCACAAAGCCTTGCCTTGCCATCGCAGCCACCAGCCGCTTGCGCCAGGCGCGCTGATCCGGACTGATCGTTGGTGCGGCGGTATGCCCTTTCACGTCGGTGCAGTCATAGCCGGTGCCCATGTCGACGCTGCCCTCCGGCAATCGCGCCTCGACCGGTGCCGTGCAGTCCGCGTAGGTCTTTGACGGGTCGTATTTGCCTGAATTGTCGGCGTTGAGATCGACCAGCGTGAGATCGAGCGCTGCGCCCGTCGAATGCTGCGAGCGGCTTGCGATGTAGCCGAGGCGGAACAGCTCGGTCTTGGGAATTTTGGGATTGTAGCGCCGCTCGGCGGCCGTCTCGTGGCCGTTCTGCGACCACCTGACCATGTCGAGCGAGGCCCGCGCCGGCCGGTAGCAGTCGAACATTTTCAGTGAGAGATTTTGCGCCGCCAGTTCCTGCTGGACCGCCTTCAGCCGCAGCCCAACCTCCCGCTTCACCACGCACTCGCCGGCCCCGTAGCCGGCGAGCGGACGGCCGACGAAATTGTTCGAGGTGGCGTAGCGGATGTCCTGGATGATGCTGGGCTCGATGTCGTGCAAATAGACGAAACCGCCGGGAAGCGATTGGGCGTGGGCCCCGGAAACAAAAGCCGCGACCAAGAGCGCTGTTAGAGTTGTTTTCAGCGGAAATCTCCCCTTCGTCATGGCCGGGCTTGTCCCGGCCATCCACGCCTTTTCTGCGACAGCACCTTAAGAACGTGGATGCCCGGGACGTCTAGCGCGAAGACGCGCTTCGCGCTTCGGCCCGGGCATGACGGAGAAGACGGGGACAGCTCACGCCAGCGATAAGACCGACAGATCGGGGGATAACTCCCCGCCCGGGCTTTGGCCCTTGCCCCCCCGGCCATCCCCGCCTATAGCTCTCGCTTTAATGACATCGAAATCGACCTTCGTCCTCGGCCACCGGCATTTGCTGGGCATCGAGGGCCTTTCCGCGGCCGACATCACCGGCCTCCTCGACCTGTCCGAAGAATATGTCGAGCTCAACCGCCAGGTTGACAAGAAGCGCACCGTCCTGCGTGGACGGACGCAGGTGAACCTCTTCTTCGAGGCTTCCACCCGGACCCAATCGTCGTTCGAGCTCGCCGGCAAACGGCTGGGCGCCGACGTCATGAACATGTCGGTGTCCTCCTCGTCCATCAAAAAGGGCGAGACGCTGGTCGACACCGCCATGACGCTCAACGCCATGCACCCGGATATCCTGGTGGTGCGCCATCACGCCTCCGGCGCGGTGGAACTGCTGGCCCGCAAGGTCGACGGTTCCGTGATCAATGCCGGCGACGGCGCGCATGAGCATCCGACACAAGCCCTGCTCGACGCGCTGACCATCCGCCGCAACAAGGGCCGGCTTGAGGGCCTAGTCGTCGCGATCTGCGGTGACGTGCTGCATTCGCGCGTGGCCCGCTCCAACATCATCCTGCTCAACGCGATGGGCGCCCGCGTCCGCGTCGTCGGCCCCTCCACACTGCTGCCGCCCGGCATCGAGCGGATGGGCGTCGAGGTCGCGCGCGACATGCGCGAGGGGCTCAACGGCGCCGACATCGTCATGATGTTGCGGCTCCAGCGCGAGCGCATGAACGGCTCCTTCGTGCCGTCGACCTCCGAGTATTTCCATTATTTCGGGCTGGACCAGAAGAAGCTCGCCTACGCCAAGCCAGACGCCCTTGTCATGCATCCCGGCCCCATGAACCGCGGCGTCGAAATCGACACCGCGGTCGCGGACGGCGCGCAGTCCCTGATCCGCGAACAGGTGGAGATGGGCGTGGCCGTGCGCATGGCGGTGCTGGAAGCGCTCGCCCGCAACCTGCCGAACGCGTGATGCTCATGTTGACCGACCGCCGACCCATCCTGCTTGCCAATGCCCGCCTCGTCGACCCCAGCAGGGATTTCGATGGCCCCGGCGATGTCCTGATTGCCGACGGCATCATCCGGGAGACCCGCCGCGGCATTGGCGCTGCCGGCGTCCCCGAGGGCACCGACGTCGTCAACTGCGCCGGCAAGATCGTCGCCCCCGGCCTGATCGACATGCGCGCCTTCGTCGGCGAGCCCGGCTTCAGCCATCGCGAGACCTTTGCGTCCGCGAGCCAGGCGGCTGCGACCGGCGGCATCACCACCATCATCTGCCAGCCCGATACCTTGCCGGTGATCGACAACTCGGCGACCGTCGACTTCGTGATGCGTCGCGCCCGTGACACCGCGATCGTCAACATCCAGCCGATGGCGGCGCTGACCAAGGGAATGCACGGCGAGGAGATGACCGAGTTCGGCCTCCTCAAGGCAGCAGGCGCGATCGCCTTCAGCGACTGCGACAAGAGCGTGAGCAATGCGCAGGTGATGCGCCGCGCCTTGACCTACGCGCGCGATTTCGACGCGTTGATCGTGCACTACACCGAGGATCGCGATCTCGTCGGCGAAGGCGTGATGAACGAGGGCGAGTTCGCCTCGCGGCTCGGCCTGATGGGCATCCCGAACGCGGCGGAAGCCGTGATGCTGGAGCGCGACATGCGCCTGGTCGCGCTCACCGGCGGCCGCTATCACGCGGCGTCGCTAACCTGCATCGAGTCGCTCGACGTGCTCAAGCGCGCCCGCGACGCCGGCCTTGCCGTGACGGCCTCAGCCTCGATCAACCACCTTGCGCTGAACGAGAACGACATCGGCCCTTACCGTTCGTTCCTGAAGCTGTCGCCGCCGCTGCGCACCGAGGACGACCGCCGCGCGCTGGTCGCCGCCGTCGCCTCCGGCCTCGTCGACGTCATCATGTCCGACCACAACCCGCAGGACGTCGAGGTCAAGCGCCTGCCTTTCGCAGAAGCAGCCCCCGGCGCCATCGGGCTGGAGACCATGCTCCCGGCGGGCCTGCGCCTCGTGCACAATGACGAATTGGACCTCAAGACGCTGATCCGGGCGATGTCGACCCGGCCGGCCGAGATTTTGGGATTGCCTGGCGGAACCCTGCGCACGGGCAGCCCCGCCGACGTCATCGTGATCGACCCCGATGTGCCCTGGGTGGTCGATCCCGCCGACCTCAAATCGCCCTGCAAGAACACGCCGTTCGACGAGGCCCGCTTTACAGGCCGCGTGGTGCGCACCATTGTCGGCGGACGGACAGTGTACGAGCATGTCTGACGTGCGGAGCTGCAGCCAGGGAATTTGCAGACATGGCGCTTGAACTGTTTCTGCCGGTCGCTTTCGTCATCGGCTACCTGCTCGGCTCGATTCCGTTCGGGCTGATCCTGACCAGGCTCGGCGGCACGCAGGATCTGCGGTCGATCGGCTCCGGCAGCATCGGCGCCACGAACGTGCTGCGCACGGGGCGCAAGGGCCTTGCCGCCGCGACCCTGCTGTTCGACGCGCTCAAGGGCACCGTGGCCGTGGTGATCGCCGGCTACATCGCCGGTCCCAACGCCGCGATGCTGGCCGGGCTCGGCGCCTTCCTCGGCCATCTCTTCCCGGTCTGGCTCAAGTTCCGCGGCGGCAAGGGTGTCGCCGTCTATATCGGCATTCTGCTCGGGCTGTTCTGGCCGGCCGCGCTGGTGTTCTGCCTGCTATGGCTCGCGACCGCCTTCACCACCCGCTATTCCTCGCTCTCTGCGCTGGTGGCGTCCTTCATCACGCCGCTGTTCCTGTGGTGGTTTGGCCATCTCGCACTAGCAGCGATGGCCGCGGTGCTGACGCTGCTGCTGTTCTACGCCCATCGCGAGAACATCAAGCGGCTGCAATCGGGCAAGGAAAGCCGGATCGGCGAGAAGACATAAGCCGGGAATCCACGGATACCGCGGCACCCCTTCTGCATTATATCTCAAATGGTGTTCGCAACTTGCAGCCGAATCACGGCTGTATGGACGAACGGGTTCCTGGCTTGGCCCTGACGTGGGCATGGCTCTACGCGGTTGCTCAGAATGAGCGAGAAGATTGTCAGCGCGCAAGACGATGGCGATTTGCGAGGTGCTGCCTGCACCGCGGCAAGCCGGCTACTCTCGACGACGGACATCTGGTCTGGTGCGCCCTCGCCGCTTGTCGCTCCAGCGCCTGCTTCCGTCCCACCTCCACCGCGCGAGCCCGATCCGATCGTGGAAGCGGGGAAACCAGCCGAAATCCTAACTGCAGCGCCCGTCACGCACGATCGGACCCCGCGGCAATGGCCGCCGCGAAAATTGTCGCTGGCGCTTCAGGGCGGCGGCACCTTCGCTGCTTTCACCTGGGGCGTGCTGGAGCGGCTGCTGGAAGAGCCATCGATCGCGATCGACACCATCAGCGGCGCCAGTGCCGGCGCCATCAACGCGCTGTTGCTCGCGTCCGGTTTCGCCGAGGGCGGCCGTGAAGGCGCCCGCGCGCGGCTGAACCGGTTCTGGATCCGGCTGATGCACGAAGCCTCGTTCCGATCGCTGATGCTGATCGGCGGCTTCTCGCCGGCGGGAAGCTCGGTCGCGTTCGGCCCGACGCTGCGCTCCGGCCAGTTCGATCCGTTCGATCTCGATCCGCTGCGGCAGGCGCTGTCGCGCGACATCAATTTTTCCGCCTTGCGCGACCCGCGCTGCCCGAAGCTTCTGATCGCGGCGACCCGGATCCGCGACGGGCAGCAGCAGATCTTCCGCAACGACGTGATCACCGCCGACGTCGCGCTGGCCTCGACCTGTCCACCGCTGGTTCATTGCGCGGTCGAGATCGACGGCGAGGCTTATTGGGATGGCGGCCTCGGCGGCAATCCGCCCCTGCTGCGGCTCGTGCAGGACACGACGAGCGCCGAAATCCTGCTCGTCCAGGCCACGCCGGCGCGCGACAGCTACGTGCCGATCACGCTCGCCGCGATCGACCGCAGGCTGGATCAGATCGCGGCCAACGCCGCCCTCAATGCCGAGATCGCGGCGATCGAATGGGCGCAATCGCAGGCCGCATCGTCGTTGCGGCTCTCCAGGATCGCCGCGGAAGATTTCGTGGACGGCCTGGCGCAGCGCTCATCGACCGATCTCGGCCGCGGCTTCATTCGCGCGCTGCACCGGAGCGGCCGCGAGGCTGCCGGGCGCTGGCTCAAGCAAGGTCCAGATCACAGCGCAGCGCCGGCCGCATCCGGCCAGCGCATCGTCGCTCTCGAACCTGCGCTAGCCTGATTTCGCCAGCGCCTGCTCCAGGAACCACGCCGTCGCCAGCGCATGCGCGTCGTTGCCGAAGCGCGCGATCACCTGCACGCCGATCGGCAGGCCATTGGCCTTGAGCACCGGCACGTTGACGCAAGGGTTGCCCATCAGCGTCCAGAGCCTGTTGTAGCGGGGGTCGCCGGTGCTCGCGAGCTCCTTGGCCGGCGCCGTGCCCGGCGCCGAATAGGTCAGCAGCGCGTCGAACCCCTCGAACAATTCGCCAATCTCGCGGCGGCCGTGGCGGCTGATCCGGCGTGCGTCGTCGTAGTCCTTGGGTGTGAGACCGACCGTCGCATCGAGACTGGCGCGCAGCATCGGCGCGATCTCGTCGTGGCGTTCGGAAAATTCCCAGGCGAGCGCGCGATGCGCCTCGAAGTCCTGAATCACAGGGTGGATGCGCCAGGCCTCCTGCACCGCCTGCGGCAGATCGATGGTCTGCACGCTGGCGCCAGCCCGCGTCGCCGCCTTGATCGCGGCCTGCAGCCCCTCCTCGGCGGCCGGCTCCACGGCGCCGGCAAACTCCTGCCTGATAACGCCGATGCGCGGCGCCTTCGCCGGGACGATGCCGGCGAATTCGGTGCGGCCGGTCATTGCCAGCAGTCCGCGCGCGAGATCTTCCGCGCGGGCGCCGAACAGACCGACGGTGTCGAGCGCCCACGAATAGCATTTGACGCCGACCGTCGGCAGCATGCGGAACGAAGGCTTGATCGCGGCGGTGCCGCAATAGGCGGCGGGCCGGATCACCGAGCCGCCGGTCTGGGTACCCAGCGCCAGCGGAATCATGCCGGCACCGACGGCCGCGGCCGAGCCCGAGGACGAGCCGCCCGGCGTATGCCCGAGGTTATGCGGATTGAGCGTCGGGGTCGGATCGCGCGAGGCGAATGCCGTGGTCGTGGTCTTGCCGATGATGGTGGCGCCCGCCCGCTTCAGCATCATCACCACAGGCGCGTCCGCGCGCGGCTGCCAGCCGCGATAGATCGATGATCCCATCTCGGTCGGGAAATCGGCGGTGTCGATGATGTCCTTGATCCCGACCGCGATACCGCGCAACGGGCCAGAAGCTTGCGCCTTCGCGGAGCTGTCGTGACGGACGAAGGCATGGACGTCCTTCTCCCGCGCCTCGATGGCTGCATGCGATTGCGCGATGGCGGCCTCGGGCGAAAGCTCGCCCGCTTCGATGCGGCGCTGGAGGTCGGCGAGTGAGATCATGGGCAATACCCTTCTTATTGGGATCGCTTTTAGCATCGGGGCAAGGTCGCGCAAGCGTACGTCACTGTTGCCCACGCCCTCAGGTTGTTCCATGCTGTCCCTGCAAGGAGCCGCCGTGGACGCCATCAATCCAAGTGTAGAGCTGACCGAAGCCGACAGGATCGACCGCCTGCGGCTGATCCGGTCCGACAATGTCGGGCCGCGCACGTTCCGGTCGCTGGTCGAGCATTTCGGCTCGGCGCGCGCGGCGCTGGAGCGGCTGCCGGATCTCGCACGCCGCGGCGGCGCGCAACGATCGGCGCGCATCTGCAGCGCCGACGAGGCGAAAGCCGAGCTCGCCGCGAGCCGCAAGTTCGGAATTGCCTGGCTCGCGCCCGGTGAGGACGGTTATCCGGCGCGGCTGGCAACGCTCGACGATGCGCCGCCGCTGCTCGCCGTACGCGGCGACAATGCAACGCTGACGCGACCGATGATCGCGATCGTCGGCTCGCGCAACGCATCCGGCGCAGGCTTGAAATTCGCCGGTCAGCTCGCCCGCGAGCTTGGCGAAGCCGGCTTTGTCGTCATCTCCGGCCTTGCCCGCGGGGTCGACCAGGCCGCGCACCGCGCCAGCCTCGAGAGCGGCACCATAGCCGTGCTCGCCGGCGGACATGACTGCATCTATCCGCCGGAGCACGGCGATCTGCTGGCCTCGATCCTCGACCGCAAGGGTGCCGCGATCTCCGAGATGCCGCTCGGCCACGAGCCGCGCGCCCGCGACTTTCCCCGCCGCAACCGGCTGATCTCGGGCGCCGCGCTCGGCGTGGTCGTGGTGGAGGCGGCGCACCGCTCGGGCTCGCTGATCACCGCGCGCATGGCCGCCGAACAGGGTCGCGAAGTGTTCGCCGTGCCGGGCTCGCCGCTCGACCCGCGCGCCGCCGGCACCAACGATCTGATCAAGCAGGGCGCGACGCTCGTCACCGAAGCGGCCGACGTCGTCAACGCGGTCGCACCGATCATGGAGCGGCCGCTGATGCGTACCGCGCGCGAGCCCGACAGCGAGCCGTTCGAGAGCGATCCTCAAGGGCACGACCGCGACCAGATCACCGGCCTGCTCGGCCCTGCCCCTGTCACGATTGACGATCTCGTGCGGATGTCCGGCGCCTCGCCGGCCATCGTGCGTACCGTGCTCTTGGAACTCGAGCTCGCCGGCCGGCTCGAACGCCACGGCGGTGGCTTGGTCTCGCTGCTTTAAGGAGTGGTCCGCTCGTCGAAGCGCGTACGCGCCGCGGCGATCTGCTGCTGATGCGTGATCGCCCATTCGCCGAGTGCCTTTACCGGCTGCTGCAGTCCCCGGCCGAGATCGGTCAGCTCGTAATCCACCCGCGGCGGAATGGTCGGGAAGATCGTGCGTGTGACCAGGCCGTCACGCTCGAGCCCGCGCAGCGTCAAGGTCAGCATCCGCTGCGAAATGCCATTGATCATGCGCTTGAGCTCGTTAAAGCGCTTGGGCCCGTCACTTAGCATCATGATGACGAACACGCTCCATTTGTCGCCGACGCGCGCGAGGATCGAGGCGACGCCGCGGCAGTCCGCATGGTTGGGATCCGGCCTTGGTGAGGCGGGCAAATCGATGTGCGCAGGTTTCAGGGATGTGCCCATGGCTCAAAAAGGTGCGTTCTTGCGGGGATTTCGATAGTCACTCATGTAGCTCTGGTTACAAACTTATACCAGGGTGATCCCGAATGAAACTCCTCCACATCGACTCCAGCGTGCTCGGCCCCCACTCCGTTTCGCGGCAAGTCTCCGCCGCCATCGTCGACCGTCTCAGGCAGGCGACGCCATCGCTCGACATCGTCTATCGCGACCTGACGCAGAGCCCGCTCGCCCATCTCTCCGGCTCGCATCTGGCGGCCGCGCAAGGCGCGCCTGCGCCGGCGGAGCTCGGCCCCGATCTCGCCGCCAGCAAGGCCGCGCTGGACGAGTTTCTTGCCGCCGACATCGTCGTGATCGGCGCGCCCATGTACAATTTCACCATTCCGAGCCAGCTCAAGGCCTGGATCGACCGGGTCCTGGTGGCGGGGAAGACGTTCAGCTATGGGGCCAACGGCCCGCAGGGCCTTGCCGGCGGCAAGCGCGTAATCTTCGCGGTTTCGCGCGGGGGCTATTACGGCGCGGGCTCGCCCGCCGCGTCGCTGGAGCACCTCGAAAGCTATCTGCGTGGCGTGTTCGGTTTCATGGGGATTCATCATCCCGAATTCATCAGCGCCGACGGAATCCAGGTCGGCCCGGAGCATCGCGAGAAGTCGCTCGCAAGCGCGCTCGAGGCGGCGACCGCCCTCCGCGCGGCCTGATAACGCGCACATCATCAGCCGCCGCAACATCGCTTGCGGCGGCTGATCGACCGGTGCGCGATCGGCGAAGCTAAAACCAGGCGCCCTGAATGCCCAGGATGACGGCGACGAGGGAAACGAACAGGCCGATGCCGGAGAAAAGAGCGACCCCGACGAACTCGGAGGTGTCGGAACGCTTGGCAGGAACGGCGGAGTTTTCGGTGTAAATACGCGGTGCTGAAATCGGGGAAATAATACGAGCTGCCTTTGGCATATCGGGCTCCCTTGAAATGAGTCTTCGTGACCCCCTGCCCGTAAAAGTGTCTTGGCAGCGCAAGCGAAGGTTCAATGCCTCCCGCAACGTTCAGAAAACACAGCTCGCGAGACGTGGGAACCGGCCGGCGCAACCGCTCGCCGCTGCGCCGACCGATTCAATTTGCACCAAGATTGATCAGCCGCGATAGATCGGCGCGCCGCTCGGAGAGGCAACCGCGCCGCCATCGACGAAGATTTCCTGGCCCTGCACATGCGCGGAATCGTCGGAGGCGAGGAACAGCACAGTCTTGGCGACGTGATCTGTTTCACCAATGCGCCCCAGCGGCGTCGTCAGCGCGATCCGCTTCTCGAACGCCTTCTCGGCTTCGGGCGTCGCGGTCGCGGGTCCCCAGATCGGCGTGCGGATCGCACCGGGCGCGACCACGTTGACGCGAATGCCCCGCGGCGAGAGCTCCGAGGCCATGATCCGCGCCATCGCCCGCACGCCGGCCTTGGCGGCGCCATAGGCCGAATAGCCGGGAATGCCGAGCACGGAGATCACCGAGCCGTTGAGGACGATGGAAGCATTGTCGTTGAGATAAGGCAGCGCGGACTGAACGGTGAAGAACACGCCGGTCAGATTGGTGCTGATGACCTTCTCGAAGACCTCCAGCGTGGCCGACCCCAGCGGCGTACCGCCGGCGATGCCGGCATTGGCGAACAGGATGTCGAACTTGCCGAACTTTTCGGCGCCCTTCTTGATCGCAGATTCGGTCGCGGCAATGTCGGTGGCGTCGGCGGCGAGCGCGAGCGCGTTCGGCCCGAGCTCCTTCGCGGCCGCCTCGAGCGTCTCCTTGTTGCGCCCGGTGATCACCACCTTGGCGCCCTCGGCCACGAACAGCTTTGCCGTTGCCAGTCCAATGCCGCTATTGCCGCCGGTGATCAGGGCCGTCTTGTTCTTCAGTCTCACGTTCGCCTCCAGTGGTTTCATCATAAAACTACGATTGCCATCTAGGCCACCTGGTTTTAAGATGCAACCACAAGAGCGCGTGAACGGTGACAGGACCGTGCGATCGCGAAAGGACCAGATCATGGTGAAACGGACGAGCTTCGAGGGGGACGCCTGCCCGATCGCGCGATCGCTGGAGGCGATCGGCGACCGGTGGTCCCTGCTGATCATCCGCGAGGCGCTGTTTGGGCTGCGCCGCTTCGGTGAGTTTCAGAGCAAGCTCGGCATGGCCAAGAACATCTTGTCGACGCGGCTGCGCGCGCTGGTCGATCACGGCATCCTGACCACGGCCCCCGCCTCCGACGGCAGCCCTTACGAGGAATATGTGCTGACGCCGAAAGGCCGCGGCGTCTTCCCGGTGTTGGTAGCGCTGCGCCAATGGGGCGAGGATTTCGACGATCGCCCGTCGGAGATCGCGACCATCCTGGTCGATCGCGAGAAAGGCCGACCGGTGAAGAAGCTCGAACTGCGCGCGGAGGACGGGCGATTGCTCAGCCTCGCGGACACCTCGCTGAAGCCGCGGCCTGCGCCGCGGCGACGGTCAGCGGGATAGCGGTGCGCTGTCTCTTCAACGTCGTCCTGGCGACCGATTCCGCTCGGTCTTCGCGGCTACGACAGCCCGCGATTGCTCCGCAGGTTGACCCACTTTCATCGAAGGCGGGTCGGCATGTACCCGAGCGTCCCAACTCGCAATATGGCGTGGCGGACTTGTACAAGCCATCGACAGCGTCAAAGATGGCGAGGTCCCACCAAACTGGCACCACCATGCCCCTGCTCGCCATCACCTATTTTTCCATCTCGGGCACCACCGAGAAGCTGGCGCATGCGGTTGCGCGCGGAGCAGATGGCAAAGCGCAGGTCACGCTGTGTCGCATCACCGGCGGCGACATCGTGTCAGGCCGCTTTCAGAATGAGAGCTTACTGGAGACGATCGATGGCGCCGACGCAGTTGCGTTTGGCAGCCCGACCTATATGGGCGGGCCAGCCGCTCAATTCAAAGCGTTTGCCGATGCTTCAAGTGATCGATGGAGCCAGCAGCGCTGGGCCAACAAGATCGCAGCCGGGTTCACCACGGGCGCCTGCGCAAGCGGCGATCAACTCCACACACTGTCCTACTTTTCCATTCTGGCCGCGCAGCACGGCATGCTCTGGTGCGGACTGGATATTCCCGGTGGCGAGGATCCGAGCGGCCGCAATCGTTTGGGCAGCCAGCTTGGTCTGGCAACACACTTGATTGACGGCTCGTTGCCGGAGAGCGACCTCGGCACGGCCGCATATCTCGGCCTGCGATTGGCCAAAATGGCAAGCCGCAACGGCTAACCGCACCGTCGTTGGAGCAGTACATCGCCCCCTTCACGACAGCCTGCGCTTGCTCCTCAGCCGCAGATGCTCGTCCGCCTCGAGCTTGGTCATTCCCAGGAGATAATGCAGCACGTCGAGCCTGTGCCGTTCGGCAAGCTTGCGCAGGGCCCCGACCTGCTCGGCGATGAAGGCGACCGCCTCCTCGACGCCGCCCTCCCCCGGTTCCTCGTGACGCAAGCCTCCCCCCGCGCGCGATGCGGCGCCCGCCCGTTTCTTTCCTGGCTTAGTCACCAGCCCCCACCCGAATCCATGCCCCGCGGCAACATTACGCCGACATCGACCGCAACTCAAAGGTGGTATTTTGCAACTTTCTCGATATGAAACTTTTCCCATCGGGAGGGCTCTCAACAGCCCTCGATTTGACAGCGACGGCCTCACCACCCATGTTCGGGACGAAAGGGCCGACCCGAATCTCATCGAATTCGGCCCCAAATTTCCCCATAAGTTACTGGAACTACATGAATATCGTCATTGTGGAGTCGCCGGCGAAAGCCAAGACGATCAACAAGTATTTGGGCTCGTCCTACGAGGTTCTGGCCTCGTTTGGCCATGTCCGCGACTTGCCGGCAAAGAACGGCTCCGTCGATCCCGACGCCAATTTCAAGATGATCTGGGAGGTCGACCCCAAGGCGGCCGGCCGGCTCAACGACATTGCCAAGTCCCTCAAGAACGCCGATCGCCTGATTCTCGCCACCGACCCTGATCGCGAGGGCGAGGCCATCTCCTGGCACGTGCTGGAGGTCCTGAAAGAGAAGCGCGCGATCAAGGACCACAAGATCGAGCGCGTGGTGTTCAACGCCATCACCAAGCAGGCGGTGACGGACGCGATGAAGAATCCGCGCCAGATCGACGGTGCGCTGGTCGACGCCTATATGGCGCGCCGCGCGCTGGACTATCTGGTCGGCTTCACCCTCTCCCCCGTGCTGTGGCGCAAGCTGCCGGGCGCCCGCTCGGCGGGCCGCGTGCAGTCGGTGGCGCTGCGTCTGGTCTGCGACCGCGAGCTCGAGATCGAAAAGTTCGTTGCGCGCGAATACTGGTCGCTGATCGCGACCCTGCTGACGCCGCGCGGCGACGCCTTCGAGGCCCGTCTCGTCGGCGCCGACGGCAAGAAGATCCAGCGCCTCGACATCGGCACCGGCGCGGAAGCCGAAGACTTCAAGAAGGCGCTGGAAGCAGCCGCCTACGCGGTGACCGCGGTCGATGCCAAGCCGGCCCGCCGCAATCCGCAGGCCCCCTTCACCACCTCGACGCTGCAGCAGGAAGCCAGCCGCAAATACGGCTTTGCGCCGGCGCACACCATGCGCATCGCGCAGCGGCTCTATGAAGGCATCGACATCGGCGGCGAGACCACCGGACTCATTACTTATATGCGTACCGACGGCGTGCAGATCGACCCGTCCGCGATCACCCAGGCCCGCAAGGTGATCGGCGAGGATTACGGCAACGCCTATGTGCCGGACGCGCCGCGTCAGTACCAGGCCAAGGCCAAGAACGCCCAGGAAGCCCACGAAGCGATCCGGCCGACCGACATGTCGCGCCGTCCCGACAGCATGAGCCGCAAGCTCGAGTCCGACCAGGCGAGACTCTATGAACTGATCTGGAAGCGCACCATCGCGAGCCAGATGGAATCGGCCGAGCTGGAACGCACCACGGTCGACATCACGGCGAAGGTCGGCGGCCGCACGCTGGACCTGCGCGCCACCGGCCAGGTCGTCAAGTTCGACGGCTTCCTCGCACTTTACCAGGAAGGCCGCGACGACGAGGAGGACGAGGACTCCCGCCGCCTGCCCGCGATGAGCCCCAACGATGCGCTGAAGCGGCAGTCGCTCGCCGTCACCCAGCACTTCACCGAGCCGCCGCCGCGCTTCTCCGAGGCCTCGCTGGTCAAGCGCATGGAAGAGCTCGGCATCGGCCGGCCCTCGACCTATGCCTCGATCCTCCAGGTGCTGAAGGACCGCGGCTACGTCAAGCTCGAGAAGAAGCGCCTGCACGGCGAGGACAAGGGCCGCGTCGTAGTCGCGTTCCTCGAAAGCTTCTTTGCCCGCTACGTTGAATACGACTTCACCGCCAATCTGGAAGAGCAGCTCGACCGCATCTCCAACAACGAGATCTCCTGGCAGCAGGTGCTGAAGGATTTCTGGACCGGCTTCATCGGCGCGGTCGACGAGATCAAGGATTTGCGCGTCGCGCAGGTGCTCGACGTGCTCGACGACATGCTGGGACAGCACATCTACCCGCCCCGCACCGATGGCGGCGACATCAGGCAATGCCCCAGCTGCCGCAACGGGCGGCTCAATCTCAAGGCCGGCAAGTTCGGCGCCTTCGTCGGCTGTTCGAACTATCCGGAATGTCGCTACACCCGTCAGCTCGCCGCCGACGGCGAGGCAACGGCCGATCGTTCGCTCGGCCAGGACCCGGATACGGGCCGCGATGTCTGGGTCAAGGCCGGGCGGTTCGGCCCCTACATCCAGCTCGGCGAGCAGAAGGATTATGCGGAGGGCGAGAAGCCGAAGCGCGCAGGCATTCCGAAGGGGATGTCCCCTGGAGATGTCGAGCTCGAGCTTGCGCTCAAGCTGCTGTCGCTGCCGCGCGAGATCGGCAAGCATCCGGAAACCGGTGAGCCGATCACCGCGGGTCTCGGCCGCTTCGGGCCGTTCGTGAAGCACGAGAAGACTTATGCCAGCCTCGAGGCCGGCGATGAGGTGTTCGACATCGGCATCAACCGCGCGGTGACGCTGATCGCGGAGAAGATCGCCAAGGGCCCGAGCCGCCGCTTCGGCGCTGATCCCGGCAGGGCGATCGGCGATCATCCCACCCTCGGCACCGTCACGGTAAAGGGCGGCCGCTACGGCGCCTATGTCACCGCGGGTGGCGTCAATGCCACGATCCCGAGCGACATCGAGAAAGACGCCATCACGCTGCCGCAGGCAATCGCGCTGATCGACGAGCGTGCGGCCAAGGGCGGCGGCAAGAAGCCGAAGAAAGCGGCGAAGCCGGCCAAGGCCAAGAAGGCTGCGGCGAAGGCCGCCGACGGCGATGACGCCGCACCAAAAACCAAAAAGCCGGCCGCGAAGAAGGCGGCCAAACCCAAATCCGAATCCACCAGCAAGGCGCGCGCAGCCGTGTCGTCGACGGCCAAAACGTCACCGACCAAGGCAGCTGGCGCCAAAGCTCCGGCCAAGAAAAGTGCCGGCACCAAATAGAGGCTAAGTGAAACGCAAGAATGACCGTGGCTTTCCCGACAGGGCAGCCATCGTCGCCTTCATCAAGGCAAATCCCGGAAAGGTCGGAACCCGCGAAATTGCACGCGAGTTCGGCCTGAAGAACGCCGACCGCATCGAGCTCAAGCGCATGCTGCGCGAGCTCGCCGACGACGGGCTCGTCAAGAAAAAGCGCCATACGATTTCAGAGCCGGACAGCCTCCCGCCGACGCTGGTCGCCGACATTACCGGCCGCGACGCCGACGGCGAGCTGGTCGCCTCCCCCACTGAATGGGACGAGGTCGAAAGCGGCGAGCCGCCAAAGATCCTCATCACGATGCCGCGCCGGCCGAAGCCCGGCACCGCGGCCGGCGTTGGCGATCGCGCGCTGCTGCGGGTCGAGCGATCCGACGAGACCGAAGGCCCGGCCTATCGCGGCCACATCATCAAGGTTTTCGACAAGACCAAGAGCCGCATCCTCGGCGTCTTCCGCAGCCTGCCCGAAGGCGGCGGACGGATCATCCCGGTCGACAAGAAGTCCGCCGACCGCGAGCTGAACATCGCCCCGACTGAGACGCACGGCGCGCAGGACGGCGATCTCGTCAGCGTCGACATCATCCGCTCGCGCGGCTTTGGGCTGGCGTCAGGCCGCGTCAAGGAGAAGCTCGGCTCGGTCAAGTCGGAGAAGGCGATCAGCCTGATCGCGATCTACGCGCACGACATCCCGCTGCAATTCCGTCCCGCGGCAGAGCGCGAAGCCGAAGCGGCGGAGCCGGCCAATCTGAAGGGGCGCGAGGACTGGCGCGATGTGCCGCTGGTCACCATCGATCCGCCGGATGCCAAGGATCACGACGACGCGGTACACGCGCAGCCGGATCCTGATCTCAACAACAAGGGCGGCTTCATCGTCGATGTCGCCATCGCCGATGTGAGCTTCTACGTGCGACCGGGCACCGCGCTCGACCGCGATGCGCTCGATCGCGGCAACTCGGTCTATTTCCCCGACCGCGTCGTGCCGATGCTGCCCGAGCGCATCTCCAACGATCTCTGCTCGCTGGTGCCGGGCGAGCCGCGCGGCGCGCTCGCGGTGCGGATGATCATCGCGCCGGACGGGCGGAAACGGTCGCACAGCTTCCACCGCATCCTGATGCGCTCCGCAGCCAAGCTGAACTATGCGCAGGCGCAGGCCGCGATCGACGGAAGGCCGGACGACACCACCGGCCCCCTGCTCGATCCAATCCTGAGGCCGCTTTATGCCGCCTATGCCTGCGTCAAGCGCGCGCGCGACGAGCGCGATCCGCTCAATCTCGATCTGCCCGAGCGCAAGATCCTGCTCAAGCCCGACGGCACGGTCGACCGCGTCGTCGTGCCCGACAGGCTCGACGCGCACAAGCTGATCGAGGAGTTCATGATCCTCGCCAATGTCGCGGCAGCCGAGATGCTCGAGAAGAAGTCGCTGCCGCTGATCTACCGGGTGCATGACGAGCCGACCCTGGAAAAGGTCCACGCGCTCGCGGAATTCCTGGCGACGCTGGACGTTCCGTTCGCGAAAGGCGGCGCGCTGCGCCCCGCTCTGTTCAACCGCGTGCTGGCGCAGCTCGAAGGCCACGACCACTTTCCGCTGGTCAGCGAGGTCGTGCTGCGCGCCCAGGCACAGGCCGAATACTCTTCGGAGAATTACGGTCATTTCGGCCTGAATTTGCGCCGCTATGCGCATTTCACCTCGCCGATCCGCCGCTACGCCGACCTTGTCGTGCACCGTGCGCTGGTTCGCGCGCTCGGCCTCGGCGAAGGCGCGCTGCCCGACACCGAGACGCCGGAAACGTTGAGCGAGGTCGCAGCTCATATCTCAGTGACCGAGCGGCGCGCGATGAAAGCGGAGCGCGAGACCGTCGACCGCCTGATCGCCCATCACCTCGCCGACCGCATCGGTTCGAGCTTCCAGGGCCGCGTCTCCGGCGTCACGCGCGCCGGCCTGTTCGTCAAGCTCGCCGAGACCGGCGCCGACGGCCTGATCCCGATCCGATCCCTCGGCACGGAATATTTCAACTATGACGAGGGCCGCCACGCCCTGGTCGGCACCCGCAGCGGCACCATGCATCAGCTCGGTGATGTTGTCGACGTCCGCCTGATCGAGGCGGCTCCGATCGCAGGCGCGTTGCGCTTCGAGCTGCTGTCCTCGTCCGGCGAGACCGCACCGCGGGGCCGCAGGTCCTCCGGTCCGCAACGCCGCCGCTCGTTCAAGGCGCACCCCGGGCGCAGTCCTGACAAGAAGCGCAAGCCGGACAAGCCGAAGAAGCCCGGCAAGGGGAAAACGGCCAAGGGAAAAAGCAAGGGCAAGGGCCAGAAGGGCAAGGCATGGTGACGACGAGCACGGCGCCGAAGATCTGGACCCGCGACACCGGCCTCGTCGAGAAGCGCGACGTCTTTGCTGCGATGAGGCGCGGCTTTCGCGGCCGCTGCCCGCGCTGCGGCGAGGGAAAGCTGTTCCGCGCCTTCCTGAAGACCGCGGATAACTGCTCCGTCTGCGGCCTCGATGTCACGCCGCATCGGGCCGACGATTTGCCAGCCTATCTCGTCATCGTCATTGTCGGGCACATCGTGGTGCCGACTATTCTGTGGATCGAGACCAACTATACGACGCCGGTCTGGATCAGCTTCGCGGCCTATCTGCCCTTCACCTTCGTCGCCTCGCTGGCACTGCTGCAGCCGGTGAAGGGAGCCGTGGTCGGATTGCAATGGGCTCTGCGCATGCACGGGTTTGACGAGAACCCGACGGATGGTATTCCGCCGGTGTAAGCAAAATAAACAAGTAGTGGTTTGGGTGAGGACATGACGGATACGTCGCAGGCAGCCGACAAGGCAAAGATCCACGAGGGCAAGGAAGCCGATCATCATCCCTATTTCCGCCCTAGGGATGCCGCGACACTGATCCTGGTCGACCGCAGCGGAGCCATTCCAAAAGTCCTGGTCGGCAAGCGCCACGACAAGGTGGTGTTCATGCCCGGAAAATTCGTTTTCCCGGGCGGCCGCGTCGACAAGGACGATTATCGCGTACCATGCGCGGCGCCGATCACCGCCGAACTGGAAGCCAATCTCGCCAAGGGCAGCCCGAAGACGCCGGCCTCCCGCGCAAAATCGCTGGCGATCGCCGCGATCCGCGAGGCCTGCGAGGAAACGGGTCTCTGCCTCGGACGCAAGGCCGAGGTAAAGACAAAACTCGAAGGCGCCTGGAAGCCGTTCGCGGATGCGGGCCTGTTGCCGGATCCCTCCAGCCTGTTCCTGATCGCGCGCGCAATCACCCCGCCCGGCCGCGTCAAGCGGTTCGACACGCGCTTCTTCACGGCGGACGCCTCCGCGATCACCCATCGCGTCGACGGCGTGATCCACGCCGATGCCGAGCTTGTCGAGCTGGTCTGGGTCGAGCTCGGCTCGAAGCCGCTCGCCGATCTGCATCCGATGACGCGCAATGTGCTCAACGAGCTCGACGCGCGCCTTGCCACCGGCCCGCTCCGCCACGATGCGCCGGTGCCGTTCTTCCATTTCTACGGCGGCAAGATGCAGAAGGATATTTTGAGCTGATCAGTTCGTGACGTCCGCATTGTCCGCGTCGGGCTCGGTGCCGACATAGTCGCGCGCGGGAAGGTTCAGCACTCGCCCGAGCTCGCTGGCGAAGCGACTGGCTTCCTCGCGCTTGGTGAAGCTCATCAGCGTGATCGGCTCGGTCCCTTTGTTGCCGCAGAGATTGACATCATATGTCGTCAGCTCCGGATCGTCGTCGTCGGTAATGCTGATGAAATGATAATCGGCGAGATCGCGATGCTTGCGAAAATTCAGCGGGCCGAACTGCCTGGTGATGACGATCTGGCGCAGCGTCTCGTTCAGCACGACGAAGGTGCGAAAGGTGAGCAGGATGATTCCGGGGATGCCCACGAGCAGCCCGAGTCCCGTGAACACCACCACCGGCATGAGATCATCGGCGAGCCGCCCAAAACCGGAGAAATCCTGCCGCAGGCCGAGCGCGACATTCCACAGCAGATAGAAGCTCGCCGCCAGCAGCGGCAATGACAGCAGCCGCCCGACCCAGGGCATGGGCCGGTCGATGCGGACGATGCGCCCGTCCACGGTCATTGCACCTGCCATCGAAGGTCTCCTCGGGAGCGAAAGTCATGGCTTGGTCGGAGTGAGCCGTGGATCGGTTCGATGGGACTCTTCCGTCATTCCGGGCGCGGCCCGGAATGACGCGAATGTGCTCAGGGCGTCGCGAAAAACAAAATAATCTTCCTACCTCCCCCGATGGCGGAGTTCCGCGGCGTGCCTATGTCTTCGGGAACGACACCAAGAACGGACACCGGGCGATGGCACAACGGCAACTCAAGCTTGGCGCGTTCATGCGCCCGATCAGCATCCACACCGGTGCCTGGCGCTATCCCGGGGCTTGGCCGGACGCCAATTTCAACTTCGGCCACATCAAGACGCTGATCCAGAAGCTCGAGGCCGGCAAGTTCGACGCCTTCTTCATGGCCGATCACCTCGCCGTGCTGAACATGCCGGTCAATGCGCTCAAGCGCAGCCACACGGTCACCTCGTTCGAACCCTTCACGCTGTTGTCGGCGCTCTCGGCCGTCACCGAGCGGATCGGCCTGATCGCGACGGGCTCGACCACGTTCGACGAGCCCTATCACGTCGCACGGCGCTTCGCCTCGCTCGACCATCTCAGCGGCGGGCGGGCGGGCTGGAACATCGTCACCACCTCGAACCCGGATGCGGCGCTGAATTTCGGCCTCGACGACCACATGGAGCACGCCGAGCGCTACAAGCGCGCCCGCGAGTTCTACGACGTCGTCACGGGCCTGTGGGATTCCTTTGCCGACGACGCCTTCGTGCGCGACGTCGAAAGCGGCGTGTTCGTCGATCCCGCCAAGATGCATGTGCTCGACCATCACGGCAAATATCTGAAGGTGCGCGGTCCCCTCAACATCGCCCGCCCGGTCCAGGGCTGGCCGGTGATCGTGCAGGCCGGCGCCTCCGAGGACGGCAGGCAGCTCGCCGCCGAGACCGCGGAAGCCGTCTTCACCGGCGGCGGCAGCCTTGCCGACAGCCAGAAACTCTATGCCGATATCAAGGGCCGCATGGAGAAGGTCGGCCGCGATCCTGAACACCTCAAGATCCTGCCCGGCGCCTTCGTCGTGGTCGGCGACAGCGTCGACGAGGCCAAGGAGAAACGCGCGCTGCTCGACAGCCGCGTGCATTACGACAGCGCCATCGCCTCGCTCTCGGTCATCCTCGGCACGGATGCCTCCGGCTTCGATCCGGATGGGCAATTGCCGGAAATCCCGGAGACCAATGCCAGCAAGAGCGGTCGCCAGCGCATGGTCGACCTCGCGGCCCGCGACAAGCTCACGGTGCGCCAGCTCGCCCAACGCGTCGGCGGCTATGGCGGGCTATCCTTCGTCGGCACGGCCAAAACCATCGCCGACCAGATGGAGGAATGGCTGGTCGGGTGCGGCTCCGACGGCTTCAACATCATGTTCCCGTTCCTGCCTGCCGGCCTCGACGATTTCGTCGACAAGGTGGTCCCGGAGCTGCAGCGCCGCGGGATTTTCCGGAAAGAGTACGAAGGGCCCACTTTGAGAGAGAATCTGGGCCTGCCTCGGCCCAAAAACCGGTTCTTCGAGGCGTAATCGGCCTGATCTGGGTGCTTTTCGAGCCCTAAAATCTTGACATCAGGCGGTTTCTGGCTAGGTTGCCGGCCAACGCGGGCCATTTGGCCGGCTCCAGATTCCCTTCATTCCTGAGGTTCTGAACATGGCCAAAGCGGTCACCATCAAGGTCAAGCTCGTGTCCTCGGCCGACACTGGCTTCTACTACGTCGCCAAGAAGAATTCGCGCACCATGACCGACAAGCTGGTCAAGAAGAAGTACGACCCCGTGGCGCGCAAGCACGTCGAATTCC
Source organism: Bradyrhizobium sp. 35 (assembly GCF_023073215.1). Classification (NCBI taxonomy): domain Bacteria; kingdom Pseudomonadati; phylum Pseudomonadota; class Alphaproteobacteria; order Hyphomicrobiales; family Nitrobacteraceae; genus Bradyrhizobium; species Bradyrhizobium sp. 35. Next base: position 4,679 of record NZ_JADPJC010000141.1, on the reverse strand, counting down.
GCGAAGCCAAGATCAAGTAAGATCGCGGAACGTAGAAGACTTTTGCGGGGCCCTTTCGGGTCCCGTTTTATTTTGGCCCCTCTCTCGTGTCCGGATACGCAGCAGCGCCCCGTGGACGTGACGCTACGCTGCGAGCTGGGCACAGCGAGTCATGGCCAGATTTTTTTCAACCTTCGGTTGCTCGCTCCCGAATGTATGTTACCGTGCACTTGCCGGGCGGAAATTTCCGTCCGGATTTGGAAGGACATGGTCATGAGATTCGCATCAAGCCTTGTCGTGCCTTCAACCATCGCTGTCTTGTCGACCGTCTTGCTGTGCGCGCCGGCAGCGTCGCAAATCCCAACCGGCTCCGCCGCCACGATTCCTCCCGTCACGGTCGACGCGCCGAAACAGGTGGCAAGGCCGCACGTGTCGGAGCGAGGAGCAAACACAATTGCGCCGCGTCGGACTGCCTCAACAGCTCAAACGTCAGTCGCGCGAACGCCTTCGTATGCGCCGGGTTCTGTGATGGGGAGGATTGCCAGCCTGGAGAAAGTCGCCAGCAGCTGCAACGGTGGCTGTGCATCAAGCTTCCCAAGCGGCAAAGATCCCTGGGTTGGATGCAGCGTGTCGGGCGGCAACATAGACTACGGACCTTTCTCGCCGACCTGCCGAGACACCATCACCCACAAATCCTACCTGGACTGCGTCGAAACCAGGACGTTCCTGGGCGACAACCGAAACAAGGCTCACTGGTTGTGCAGCAGTCTGGCCGCCGGCAACAGGTTTAAGGTCGCCGATCTCAAGCGGTCAGGACGCACGCGTTAGTCCATCCCGTCCGCCGGCTTTCTGGCGCAGTTGAACTTAGCTCTCCTGTCGTAAGTTCGCGGACGTCACGGAGCTTGAATGGGCTTTTTCTGGCCCGTCTTGGGCGCTCGCGTGTCCCGGGCGCGCTGCAACGCGCAAGCGTTGCTGCGCAGAACCGGGACCCAGAAAGCCACACAATACAACCAGCGACTGGGCCCCGGCTCTGCAACGCACCGCTAAAGAAGCGCCGCGCTGCGCCGGGGCACGAGAGCGCGAGGAAGCGTGCTTCTGGAACTGTCGCCTCCGCTATGCGCTCCCGCTTCGGCTGATCACCGAGACGATCAGGGCGCTGCGACTGCAACCGTTTCTTCGATAATCCTCAGTTGTCCATTTTCGCTGGTCAGTATGGATGAGTAATAACCGTGAAACGGACGGTCTCCTACCTTGGCCTCCCATGTTCCAGCGTTGAGGACAAAGCTCGCTGATCTGAAGGCCATGTTCCCTCCGTTGGGTTCGCTATTGTGAATTGATATCGCTCAGCGCCGTTCGACAACTGAGCGTTGCTGCACCTCAATAAGCGCGGCAAATAAGTCGTCTGCTAAACCTGCACTTCCGCTTTCGTACCCTGGCCATTTCGAACCAGACGCGGCTCCGTTCCCGCCAAAAGCCTTTGGATGTTGGCACGATGGCGGATGATCACGTAGAGGCCGCCTCCGATCACCAGCAACCGATACGGCAATGGGTGCTCGACCGCGCAGACAAGAACGATTGACGTCAAAGCCGCGAGCATCGAGCTCAAGGAAACGATCCTGGTCATAGCCAGCACGAGGCCAAAGACGGCTGCAGCCCCCAATCCGACGGGCCAAGACATCGCCAGCAACACACCGAGCCCCGCGGCAGCCGACTTGCCGCCCGTGAAGTTCAGCCAGATCGATCGGCTATGTCCCAACAGCACAGCAAGTCCAGCCAGACAAACAGCCCATGGCACCCAGACATGCAGATCAGACGCTGTCGGCGGCGGGGATATTTCCGCGTACAGCCAAGGGCAGAACGAACGCGCGACGATGATGGCACCCACGCCCTTCAGCACATCGCCGACGAGCACGAACAAGGCAGCCCCCTTGCCGAGAGTGCGCAAGACATTCGTTGCCCCGGTGGACTTGGAGCCATGCCTTCGGATGTCGATGCCCCTGAGCAGCTTCCCCGCCAGATGGCCCGTGGGGACCGAGCCAAGGAGATAGGCGATCAACAACCCAACCGCGCCCGCTGTCCAAAAAGCCATGGGTTTTGGATCCAGTTTCCTGAACGCTGTTTTATCCCCGACTTCGTCTGACCGCTATACGTCACAAGTGGCCGATCACGGCCCCGAGGCTGCGACTGCGATCGAAGGTCTCTGCAGGTTGAAACGCGATGATAATGTCCGGCTGCCCCCGCGACGGGAAGGGTTCCTTTTTTCTCGCCGCCGGTGTTTCATCTGCGCGGCGGAGAACGGACATGCAGGGATCGCTGGGGGAAAAGATCGGTGAAGGCGCCTTCTCCGAGGCCTACGCCTGGGCGCCCGGTCAGGTCGTGAAGCTGTTTAAGGCCGGCGTCTCTCATCTGCTCGGCCGACACGAGGTACGCATGATCCGCGCCGTGCACGCCGCCGGCGTCCCCGTGCCGGCGGTGTTGGGAGAGGTGACGCTGGACGGGCGCTTCGGCATCGTGCTGGAGCGCCTCGACGGACCGACCCTGCGGCATCTCTCGCGCACCGGCGCGGTGACGTTCGAACAGGCGGGCGCGATCATCGCGGCTCTGGCCATGTCTCTTCACAAGACGTCGCCACCGCCGGAGCTCCCCTCCATGCGCGCGTATATGGAGAGCGAGTTGCGGCACGACGACGGCAAGGTCCCGAAGCACGTCGCCACTGACATCCTCACCCTGATCGATCGCCTGTCGACCGGCGGCGGGCTTTGCCATTGCGACCTTAGCCCCGGCAACGTGATCATGACTGCGGAAGGCCCCAAGCTCGTCGACTGGACCTTCGCGATGCGCGGGCCCGCCGCCCTCGATCTTGGGTTCTTGCATGTCATCCTGTCCGAGCTCGGCCCGAAAATAGCCGACAATCCGGAGCGGCCGCGCGCGACCAATGCGGCGGCGCAATCCGAATATGCGCGGCTGGCCGGCATGTCTCTGGCGGAGTTGACGGCGGCAATGGAGCCGTATTTGCCTATCGTCCGCACCTTCGTCGTCCTCGGAAACGTGGTGCCTGCGCTGCGGGAGCAACTGATCCAGCGCATCGAAGCGGGGCTGCGCGCGAAAGACTGAACCGTCCGCAACCTCGATTCCTGTTCGCCGTCTCAAGGCGCTCTCGATCACCGAGCAAATCTCGGCAGCCAGTGGAGCCGTTTGGCACAATCGGGTTGTATCGGGAGGCGGCCCTCGCGCTTGGTACAGCCAAAATCGGCATTCTTGGTCCTGTTTTATAGCCGGGCGCAACGCATCTATTCGCTGACGACCGGCGACCGGAGCGATCCCTATCCATCAGGATGAGTGGGAGCCCCGGTCAATGCGGAGAGCGGAGATTGCGGACACGAAGACACGAGTTCCACACAGCCTGACATTCTGTGGATGCCGGTGCGTCCACGCTCTTTGCATTATTCGCCCAAGAGACAAATGACCGAGGAGATAATTCCCATGAAGGCGATCGTTGTAACGGACCAGGCCGCAGGAAGGGCCGGGATGAAGCTCATGGACCGGCCCGAGCCGCAGGCAGCGATAAACGACGTCGTCGTTCAGGTTCATGCGTCGGGATTTGTACCGACTGAGCTGGCGTGGCCCTCGACCTGGACCGATCGCCTCGAACGTGACCGAACACCGTCGATCCCTGGGCACGAGCTGGCCGGAGTGGTCTCCGCCCTCGGATATGGCACAACGGGACTATCAGTCGGACAGCGGGTGTTCGGCCTCGCGGACTGGTATCGCGACGGCACGCTGGCCGAGTATGTGGCGATCGAGGCACGCAACCTTGCACCGCTGCCGGGCGACGTCGACTTTACGGTAGGTGCGAGTCTGCCGATCTCGGGCCTGACGGCGTGGCAAGGGCTGTTCCAACACGGCCGCCTTCAGGCGGGGCAAAGCGTCCTCGCACACGGCGCGGCCGGCGCAGTCGGATCGATGGTGACGCAACTCGCACGAGAGGCCGGCGCCTACGTCATCGGCTCTGGACGCGCCGCCGACCGTCAGACGGTGCTCGACTTCGGCGCGAAGGAGTTCGTCGACCTCGACAACGATACCCTGAAGGACGTGGGCAAAGTCGATCTGGTCTTCGATGTCATCGGCGGTGACATCCAGAAGCGATCCGCAGCACTGATCCGAGCCGGAGGAACATTGGTGACGATCGTGGGGCCGGCCGAGACGCGGCCCTCCGATGGCCTGGCGGTCGACTTCGTCGTCGAGTCCGATCGAGCCCAACTGAGTGAGATCGTACGGCGGGTGCGGGACGGACGACTGCGGACGAACATCGGCAACGTCTCGACCCTCGATGATGCCGTCGCCGCGTTAAATCCGACCAAGCGACGCAAGGGGAATACGATTATCCACATTCGTCCCTGAGAGACGCACGCCCATTGATGCGCGCGACCGGCCGGCGATCACCAGCAGCTCGGATGCCCGCTGGATTATCCGCCGCGATGGAGACGAAGCATGCGCTTCCGCCCTGCCAGGGCGTGTACTCATTAAGCGGCCGCCCGCCAGATGTCCGGTTTACCGCCAACATCGGCCGCAGACCTGAAGGCCTTCGAGGTCGCAGATGGGCCACAGGACTAAACCGCTCGCGCGGTAGGCACGACGGCCGGCAGCGCGGCTGAGAGGATAGCGCAACGAGGCGTCCTGTCTTGAGATGAGGGGTTCGC